>CAUBHZ010000082.1 GCA_958435885.1 uncultured Intestinimonas sp.
AGTTCGACGACGCCATCACCTTCAAGGTGGCTCTGATGGTCAAGAAGTATCTGGTGTCCAGAGGCATCGAATCTTAATTACACGTGATCTGCGGCGGGGGCGGTGCCCCCGTCCTACCGAGTCTCAGTCTTGCGTTTTATTGGTAGGGCGGGGGGACCTGCCCCCGCCGCTGTCGCTGTGCCTTAACTGTGAGGATTGCATATGATACGGCTTATCGATGTACAAAAGACCTATGACAACGGCACCCGGGCGCTCAAAGGCGTCTCCATGAAGATCGAGGACGGGGAATTTGTCTTCCTGGTGGGTCCCTCCGGGTCGGGAAAGTCCACCATCCTGAAGCTCATCACCGGCGAGGTGACCTGTTCCGGCGGCCGCCTCATGGTCAACGGGTACAACCTGAATAACATCCGCCCCCGGCAGATCCCCTATATGCGCCGGACCCTGGGGGTCATCTTCCAGGATTTCCGCCTCATTGAGAAAAAGACGGTGGAGGAGAATCTGACCTTCGTCATGCGGGTGGTGGGCGCCTCTCCCCGGGAGATCCGGAAGCGGGTGCCCTACGTGCTGCAGCTGGTCGGCCTGGACCACAAGGGGGACCGGCTCCCCACCGAGCTCTCCGGCGGCGAGCAGCAGCGTGTGGCCATCGCCCGGGCCCTGGTGAACAACCCCCAGGTCATCGTGGCCGACGAGCCCACCGGCAATCTGGACCCCCAGCGCTCTCTGGAGATCATGATGCTGCTGGAGAAGATCAACGAGCTGGGCACCACCGTCATGGTGGTGACCCACGAGAAGGAACTGGTCAACCGTTTCTCCAAACGGGTGGTGGCCATCGAGAGCGGCCGGATCATCAGCGACGGAATGGGTGGGTATTACAACAATGAGTCAGTATAATATGGGTTATCACCTGAAAGAGGGCTTCCACAGCATCTTCACCCACGGCCTGATGTCCTTTGCCGCCGTGTGTATGATCGTGGCCTGCCTCATCATCATGGGCTCCTTTTCCCTGGTGGCGGTCAACCTGGACAACACCCTGGGGGATCTGGAGGCCGAAAACGAGTTTACGGCCTACGTGGACGACAGCTACACCGAGGAGCAGGCCAGGGCCCTCCAGTCCAAGCTGGAGGCGGTGCCCAACGTGGACTCGGCGACCTTCGTGACGGCGCAGCAGGCGCTTGAGAACTACAGGCAGCGCTATGTGGACAGCGAGTACGCCGAGCTCTTCGACCTCCCCTCCGAGGTCCTGCGCCACCGCTATCAGATCCACGTGGTGGACATCGAGGACCTGGCCCAGACGGTCAAGGACGTGGAGCAGGTGAACGGCATCGCCAAGACCCAGGCTGCTCTGGATGTGGCCCAGGGCTTTGTTACCGTCCGGAACGTGGCCAGCGCAGTGGCGTGGATTCTCATCCTCATGCTGCTCATCATCTCCCTCTTCATCATCGCCAACACCATCAAGCTGGCCACCTTCCACCGGCGGGAGGAGATCGCCATCATGAAGATGTGCGGCGCCACCAACTGGTTCGTCCGCTGGCCCTTCATCTTTGAGGGTATGATCCTGGGCCTCATCGGCGCGCTGCTGGCCTTCCTCATCCAGTGGGGCATCTACAGCCTCATCGTCACCGCCATCACCGAGTACGGCGGGCTGCAGCTCATCGCCGTGGTGCCCTTCAAGACCCTGGCCCTCCGGGTGCTGGGCGCCTTCGCGGCGGCCGGCCTGGCCATCGGCGCTGGCGGCAGTTTGCTGGCCATCCGCAAGTTCCTGCAGGTGTGACCTGCACCGTCCCGGGAAAGGAGAAACGAACGTGTCCGAACCAAAGCGTGTCCCCAAGAAGACGGCGGCCAAGCGCCCCCGGCGGGACTGGCACAAGACCGTGGTGGGGCTGCTGGCCCTGCTGATGGCGCTGCTGATGATCCTGCCCATGGTGACCATGGTGTTCCAGACGGCGGGCGCCGCCACACAGGAGGAGCTCCAGGCCCAGATCGACGCGGGAAAGTCCCAGGTGGCCGATCTGAACGACCAGATCGACGCCCTGGGGGAGCAGCTGGACAGCATCCAGAACGACAAGAACCAGGCGCTGCAGCAGAAGAGCCTGCTGGAGCAGCAGATCAACGCTCTCACCCAGAGCATCAACGGCGTCAGCGCCACCATTGCCCAGTACGACCAGCTCATCGCTGAGAAGGAGACCCAGGTGGCCGAGACCCAGGCCAAGGAGGAGGAGCAGTACGCCCTCTTCTGCAAGCGGGTGCGGGTGATGGAGGAGATGGGGACCGTCTCCTACTGGGACATCCTGTTTGGCGCTTCCAACTTTTCCGACCTGCTGGACCGGGCCACCATGGTCAGCGAGATCATGGACTACGACAATCAGATCATGGATGAGCTGGCGGCCACCCGTCAGGAGCTCCAGAGCCAGCAGGAGAGCCTGGAGGCCTCCCGCGCCGACCAGCAGGCCCAGAAGGACGAGCTGGAGGGGCAGAAGAGCGACCTGAACGCCAAGAAGGCGGAGGTGGACCAGCTCATTGAGAGCATCAAGGCGGACGAGTCCAAGCTGGAGCAGGCGGAGGCCCAGCTGAAGGCGGAGGCCGACCGCGTCGACGCCCAGATCGTCCAGAAGCAGAAGGAGCTCCAGGCCCTCATCGCCGCCGGACAGATCAGCTTTGATCCCGGCTCCGGCTGGCAGTGGCCAGTGCCCGGATACTACACCATTACATCGGTCTTCGGACCCCGTATCCACCCCATCACCGGCCGGCCGGGCAACCACACCGGCACTGACATCGCCGCTCCCGGCGGCACCAAGATCCTGTCGGCCCGGGGCGGCGTGGTGACCATCTCCACCTATAACAGCTCCTATGGCAACTATGTGGTGGTCCAGCACGACAACGGCATCTCCACCCTCTACGCCCACATGAACTCCCGGGCGGTCTCCGAGGGCGATGTGGTGACCCAGGGCCAGGTGCTGGGTTACGTGGGCACCACCGGCTCCTCCACCGGCAACCACCTGCACCTGGAGTTCCGGGTCAACGGTACCCGGACCGACGCGCTGAACTATTATCCGTCGCTGGCCGGTCAGTTCACATACCGTTGACGCGGGTAAAATACGGATTTTATATGGCAGGAAAGGCGGAGACGGGGCGGCAGCCCCGTCTCTGTTCGTTTAAAGGAGGCCTCTGCATTGAGAAAGAAGCGTTTTTCACCGCTGGCGCTGGTGGTCACCGCGCTGCTGACGGCAGCGGTGACGGCGGCCGTCCTGGTCGGAGCGGCCTGGATGCTGTTGGGGCGGGCCGGCCTGGGGATGGCGCAGGCCATGGTCCTCATCAACACCCAGTTCGTGGGGGAGCACGACATCGACAAGGCGGTGGATCAGGCCATGGATGCCCTGATCGAAGGCCTTGGGGACCGCTGGTCCTACTACATGGATGCCGACGGCTACGCCGCCCAGCAGGAGAGCCGCAGCAACTCCTATGTGGGCATCGGCGTCACCGTTACCTATCCGGAGGAGGGCGGCATGCTCATCCAGTCGGTGACCGAAGGGGGACCGGCGGAAGAGGCCGGCCTGACCGCCGGAGAGCGGATCGTGGCGGTAGACGGCACCGAGCTGACGGGGGAGAACCAGCGGGAGGGAGCCACCCTCATCAAAGGGGAGGCGGGGACCCAGGTGGTGCTCACCGTGGAGTCCTCCGACGGCGCACACCGGGAGGTGACGGTGACCCGGAACACGGTGGAGGAGCACCCGGCCAAGGGAGAGCTCCTGGCCGACGGCACGGGGCTGGTGACCATCAAGAACTTCAACAGCCGCTGCGCCGAGGAGACCATCGCCGTGGTGGAGGACCTGGTGGACCAGGGGGCAGAGCGGCTGGTCTTCGATGTCCGCAACAACGGCGGCGGCTATGTAGATGAGCTCACCCGGCTGCTGGACTACCTGCTGCCTGAGGGGGACATCTTCCGCAGCGAGACAAAGGCGGGAGCCAAGCGGGTGGTCACCTCGGACGCCGACTGTGTGGACCTGCCCATGGCGGTGCTGGTCAACGGCAACACCTATTCGGCAGCGGAGCTCTTCGCCGCCGAGCTCCAGGAGATGGACTGGGGGGTGATCGTGGGGGAGCCCACCTTCGGCAAGGGCTTTTCCCAGCAAACCTTCCCATTGCTCAACGGAGGCGCCGTCAATATCTCCACCGCCCGATACTACACCGGCAAGGGCGTCTGCCTGATCGGCACCGGCCTCGCCTTGGACCGGGAGGTCACCCTGACGGAAGCGCAGAGCGCGGCCCTGGCCGCCGGGACCCTGGCGCCGGAGGACGACCCCCAGCTCCAGGCCGCCCTGGCGCTGCTGGGAGAGAACTGAACACACAGCCCCGGAAGGCCTGTGCTTCCGGGGCTGTTTTGTGCTTTGGATAAAGGAGGGGGGAGGCGCATATCCTTTCCCGAGGTGAGTGAGATGACAGGCCATATCGTGCCGGGGACGGGGAATCGCTTTCTGGTCCGCCTCTCCCGGGAGCGGCTGCTGGGGCTGCCCCTGCTGCGGGGGGAGGTTCCGGGGAAAGACCTGACGCCCCGGCGGGTGCGGCGGGCGGCCAGAGCCCTCCGAAAGGCGGGGGTGGTCCGGGTGCTGGCCCCGGAAGGCTTTCCTCTCTGGGAGGAGATACTGGCCCAGGGCCTCCGGCCGGTGGAGACGGGGGAACTGTGCCGGACCCTGGCCGTCCCCATCGCCTTGGCGGCGCTGGCCGGGGATGGGGTGCCAATCCGGCAGGCCAGCGTGGCCTTGCGGGGGGACCGGGTCACCCGGGCCCTGCGGGCGGCGGCCCTGGAGCTGTGTCCGCTGGTGCGGCAGCTCCTGGTGGAGGTCCCCGCCGGCGGGGAGGGCCTCCAGCGGGAGCTGAGCCGGGAGTTCGGGCTGCCGGTGGTGGAGGGAGGGCCGGAGCGGCGGGCCCACCTGACCCTGTGCTTTTCCCCGCCAAAGGGAGGGGAACGGGGGCGGGTCGCCGACCTCTCCGGGGAGACGCCCGGCCTGGAGGAGTACCGGTTCAGTCTCCGGGATGCCGCGCTGCCCGGGGATGCCGCCGTCCTTCCCCTGCTCTCCGCCCTGTGGGCCTCCGGCCGGCTGGAGCGGGACGATATCGTAGTGGAGGCCCATTTTCACACTTGACAGACTGGAGGAAAGTACATATAATACTGAATAATGTAAAGGTATCGCTATTTGCATCGAAGATTATGGCCGATAATGGCCTTTCCAGAGGGAATTTTTCCCCATTTCCGCCGGAAAAGGCGCAGAAAGGAAGCAGAAACAGCATGGCGAAAGAGTATAAACTGAGCCCCGAGCGCTTCAAGGCGCTCCAGGATGAGCTGGTCTATCTGAAGACCGTCCGTGAGAAGGAAGTGGCCGACCAGATCAAGGAGGCCCGGTCCTTTGGCGATCTGAGTGAGAACAGCGAATACGACGAGGCCAAGAACGAGCAGGGCAAGCTCTACTCCCGGATCGCGGAGGTGGAGGGCATCCTCCAGAACTGCGTGGTCATCGAGGAGGCCCACGACGCCAACCACAACGCGGTGCGTCTGGGCAGCAAGATCACCGTTCTGGACAAGGAGTTCAACGAGGAGGAAGTCTACCAGGTGGTGGGCTCCCAGGAGGCCGATCCCATGAACGGCCTCATTTCTGAGGAATCTCCCTTCGGCAAGGCCCTGCTGGGCAAGGTCGTCGGAGATGACGTGGTGGTGGAGGCGCCCGCCGGCGTCCTGCGCTACCAGGTCCTAGATATTCAAAAGGCCTGAGAAAGGCGAGACAGGAGGAACCCGAAATGACAGAAGAGAAGAACACAGGCGCTCCCGAGGAGCTGGACCTGTCCGAGCAGAGACGCATCCGCCGCGCCAAGCTCAAAGAGCTCCAGGACGCGGGTCAGGACCCCTTCCAGATCACCAAATACATCGTCACTGCTCACAGCACCGATGTGAAAGAGAAGTTTGATGAGATGGAGGGCAAAGAGGTCTCCGTGGCGGGCCGGATCATGTCCAAACGTGGCATGGGCAAGGCCGTGTTCTGTGATCTTCAGGACGGCAAGGGCCGGATCCAGCTCTACGTCCGCATCGACGAGCTGGGCGAAGAGCCCTTTGCCAAGTTCAAGAAGACCGACATCGGCGACATCGTGGGCGTCGAGGGCGAGGTCTTCAAGACCAAGCGGGGCGAGATCTCCATCAAGGCCCACAAGGTCACCCTCCTGTCCAAGTCTCTCATCCCCCTGCCTGAGAAGTTCCACGGCCTGAAGGACACCGAGACCCGGTTCCGTCAGCGCTATGTGGACCTCATCATGAACGAGGATGTGCGCCGGACCTTCCAGATCCGCACCCAGTTCATCAAGCACGTCCGTGCCTACCTGGACGCCCGGGACTATATGGAGGTGGAGACCCCCGTCCTCAACACCATCTCCGGCGGCGCCACCGCCCGGCCCTTTATCACCCACCACAACACCCTGGACATCGATATGTATATGCGTATCGCCACCGAGCTCCATCTGAAGCGCCTCATCGTGGGCGGCTTCGAGCGGGTGTATGAGATCGGCCGCATCTTCCGTAACGAGGGCATGGACCCCAAGCACAACCCCGAGTTCACCTCCATCGAGCTCTATGAGTCCTATGCCGACTTCCACGATATGATGGACATCACCGAGGGCATCCTGTCCTCCGCCGCCAAGGAGATTTTGGGCGACTACCACGTCCAGTGGCTGGGCACCGACATCGACCTGACCCCCGGCTGGCAGCGGCTGACCATGATCGATGCCGTGAAGCAGTACGTGGGTGTGGACTTCGACGCCATCAGCGACGACGAGACCGCCTGCAAGGCCGCCGAGGCCGTGGGCATCGACCTGGAGGGCTGCGAGCGCACCTGGGGCACCGCCCTTTACGAGTGCTTCGACCAGCGGGTGGAGGAGAAGCTGATCCAGCCCACCTTCATCACCATGTACCCCGTGGAGGTCTCCCCCCTCACCAAGCGCTCCCCCAAGGACCCCCGCCTCACCGAGCGGTTCGAGCTCTTCATCAACCACGCCGAGTTCGCCAACGCCTTCTCCGAGCTCAACGACCCCATCGACCAGCGGGGCCGCTTCGAGCATGAGATCGCCCTCCGCGAGGCCGGTGACGACGAGGCCGGCATGATGGACGAGGACTTCATCAACGCTCTGGAGTACGGCATGCCCCCCACGGGCGGCCTGGGCATCGGCATCGACCGCTGCGTCATGCTGCTGACCAACTCCGACACCATCCGCGAGGTCATCCTTTTCCCCACGATGAAACCGTTGGACTAAAATTCCACAATATATAGCGTCTGACGAAACAGGACGGCACAAGATGTAGTAAAAAGGGCTTACAACTACAACTTTTCTACAACTTTTGCTTGAAATCAGACGGCA
>CAUBHZ010000083.1 GCA_958435885.1 uncultured Intestinimonas sp.
GGGCGCCAACCGCATCCAGACCTTCCTGCGGGTGACCCTGCCCAGCATCATGCCCGGCGTCATGTCGGCGGCCTTCCTCTCCTTCACCCTCTCCATCGACGACGTGGTCATGAGCAACATGCTGGCCGGTGCCAAGAACAGCACCCTGCCCGTGCTCATCCTCTCCATGAACAAGAGCGGCGTCACCCCCGACGTCAACGCCCTCACCACCATCATGATTCTGGTCATCGTGGCGTGCATGCTCCTGAGCAACGCCGTCAAGGCCATGCTCCGCAAGCGGAGCCAGGCCGCCTGAACGGGTCCTTACCGCCCGGGGGACCGCCCCGGCGATACGGAATAGAGCCAAATTGAAAAAGGAGGAACATTTGTTATGAAGAGAATCCTGTCCGGAGTCCTTGCCAGCGCCATGCTCCTGGCCCTGTGCGCCTGCGGCGGCAGTAACGCCCCCGCCGAGACCACGGCCGCCGGCACCGACGCCCCCGCTGAGACCACCCCCGCCGAGGCCAGCACCGAGCTGAACATCTAAATGTGGCAGCAGTACATCTCCGACGACCTTATCGCCAACTTTGAGGAGGAGAACAACTGCACCGTCAACCTCTCCTACATGAGCGACAACGCCGACGCCATCACCAAGCTCACCGCCGGCGGCGGCCAGGAGTACGACCTCATCATGACCTGCGACGCCTACATGGAGTCCCTCATCGCCGGCGGCTACGTGGAGAAGCTGGACCTCACCCAGATCCCCAACTCCAGCAACATCAACGAGGCCTACTGGACCGCCAAGGACTACTGCGTCCCCTACCTCATGAACTACATCTATGTGGTCTACAACACCGAGACCTGCCCCATTGACATCACCTGCTACAACGACCTCATCGACCCCGCCCTGAAGGGCCAGATCAGCACCATCGACGGCGCCCGGAACCTGTTCCCCATCGCCCTCATCGCCCTGGGCTACGACCCCAACTCCACTGTGGAGAGCGAGATCGCCGAGGCCTATGAGTGGCTGGTGAAGTTCAACGAGAACGTGGTGGCCTACGGCGCCGCCGAGCAGAACCTGACCAACGGCACCGCCTCCGTGGCCCTGACCTACGACGGCAACACCTCCTGGGCCATGAGCGAGATGGGCGAGAACAACACCCTGGTGGTGGCCGATCCCTTCGACGACGCCGTGCAGCTGGGCTTTGACCTCTACGTCATCCCCACCGGAGCCCAGCACACCGATCTGGCCTACAAGTTCCTCAACTACATCTGCGACCCCGAGGTCATGGCCAAGAACCTGGAGGAGTACCCCTACTCCTGCCCCAACGACGCCGCCGTGGCCGCCGCTCCCGAGTCCTACCGCAACGACCCCGCCCGCAACTTCTCCTACAAGGAGAATGTCTTCTTCCAGGAGGATGTGGGCGACGCCCTCACCATCTACAACGACTACTATCAGAAGCTGAAGGTGGGCCAGTAAGCCCACGGTAAGGAGATCTGTATGCTGAAATTTGACGAGGAAAAACAGCTTGCCAGCGTCCAGGGCGCCCTGGCCCTCCGGCCCAGGATCGAGGCCATCGTGGACGGCATCTGCAAGGACGGCTTCCGCAACCTGTGCTGGCTGGGCATCGGCGGGACCTACGCCTCCTGCCTCCAGGCCCAGGCCCACATGAAGGAGCGCTCCGACCTGGACCTCTTCGTGGAAAACGCCGCGGAGTACCTCACCACCGGCAACCGCCGGGTGGGGGAGGGCACCATCGTGGTCATCTCCTCCGTCACCGGCAGCACCGAAGAGATGGTGAAGGGCGTGGAGAAGGCCAAGGCCGCCGGCGCCAAGGTGCTGGGCTTCATCGACGTGGAGACCGCCGCCCTGGCCGGTATGGTGGACTGGGAGATCGCCTATCCCGCCAATGAGCAGCTCAAATTCTTCATGGTGGCCGACCGCTTCCTGTACCACCGGGGCGAGTTCCCGGAGTACGACGACTACTACGCCCAGCTGGACGCCCATCTGGCCCGGGACCTGGTGGAGGTGGAGAAGGCCGCCGACGCCTTCGGCCTGGCCTTTGCCCAGAAACACCACGACGACAAGCTCCACTATTTCGTGGGCGCCGGCAACCAGTACGGCTCCACCTACTCCTACGCCATGTGCTACTGGGAGGAGCAGCACTGGATCCGCACCAAGAGCATCCACTCCGCCGAGTTCTTCCACGGCATGCTGGAGATCGTGGACCGGGACACCCCGGTGACCGTCTTCCTGGGGGAGGACGCCCAGCGTCCCCTCAGCGAGCGGGTGGTGAAGTTCCTGCCCCGGGTGTGCGCCAACTTCACCGTCATCGACTCCAAGGACTACGACCTGCCCGGCATCGATGAGAAGTACCGCGGGAACCTCTCCCACCTGGTGACCCACGCCGTCACCCAGCGCATCGACGCCCACATCGAGGCCATCAACTGCCACCCCATGGAGATCCGGCGCTACTACCGTCAATTCAAGTATTGAGCAAGAGGGACCGCCCCGGGCAACACCGGGGCGGTCCCTGTCAGGAGGAGCCTATGGAACTGGGCATGTTCACCAGCGGCTACCAGCGCTATCCCCTGGAGCGGGCCTTTGCCGACGCCCGGGACCTGGGGTATGACTACATCGAGCTCTGGGGCGGCCGGCCCCACGCCTTTGCCCCCGACCTGAAGCGGGGGGAGCTGAAAGAGGTGCTGACCCTGACGGAGCGGTACGCCATGCCGGTGCGGGTCTACACCCCCGAGCACAACGCCTATCCCTACAACTATATGATGGGCAGCCGCCTCCAGTGGGAGGACACCATGGACTATCTGAAGCTGTGTCTGGACATGGGCAAGGCCCTGGGGGCGGAGTACACCCTGATTTCGGTGGGCCACGGCGGCTGCGGCGTGCCCCGGCGGGAGCTGTGGAAGCGGCTCATTGACAGCCTGCGGGTGCTCTCCGCCCACGCCGAGGCCATCGGCCACAGCATCCTGCTGGAGAGCCTCACCCCCTGGGAGAGCAATCTGTGCAACACGGCGGGGGAGCTGGCCCAGGCGCTGGAGGAGGTGGACTCCCCCTGTCTGCTGGGCATGTGCGACGTGGTGCCGCCTTCGGCTGTGGGGGAGCCGGTGACCGAATATCTGGACCTGCTGGGGGAGCGGATGGCCCACCTCCACCTGGTGGACAGCGACGGGACCAGCGACACCCACCTGCTCCCCGGGGAGGGGCGTCTCTACCTGCCGGAGCTGCTCCGGGAGCTGGAGCGCCGGGGGTACCGGGGCCGGGCCACCATCGAGCTGGTGACGGCCTACATCGCCGAGCCCACCCTGGCCGCCCGCCGGGCGGTGGAGCGGGTCCGGGCCATGCTGCCATAAGCCAACGGAACACAGGAGGACGACATGAACGAGAACTGCAAGCTGGCCGCCGTAGGGGACAACTGCATCGATTTCTACGACCAGACCGGGGACGCCTACCCCGGCGGCAACCCGGTGAACGTGGCGGTCTACACCGTCCGGCTGGGGGGGACGGCCTCCTACACCGGAGTGGTGGGGGAGGACGACTACGGCGCCCTCATGCGCCGGGCCATCGCCGGCAAGGGGGTGGACGTCTCCCACCTGCGCACCGAGCCGGGGACCACCGCCCTGTCCCACGTGTCCATCGTGGACGGGGACCGGGTCTTCGGCGACTACGAGGAGGGGGTCATGGCCTCCTTCCGCCTCACTGACGAGGACATCGACTTCCTCTGCGCCCACGACATGGTGGTGTCCGGCCTGTGGGGCATGATTGCCCCCGACCTGCCCAGGCTGAAGGCCAGAGGGGCAGCGGTGGCCTTTGACTTCGCCGACAAGCCGGAGGACCCGGTGGTGGCCCAGGCCCTTCCCTTCGTGGACTACGCCTTCTTCTCCAACGACGCCGACGGGGACGCCGCTCTGGAGGACTTTCTCCGGTGCGTCACCGCCAAGGGACCCAAAGTGGCGGTGGTCACCCGGGGGGAAAAGGGCAGCCTGGCCTACGACGGCGCGCGCTTCTACCGGGGGGACATCGTCCCCTGCCGGGTGGTGGACACCATGGGCGCCGGGGACAGCTTCATCGCCGGGTTCCTGTACGGCCTCATGCGGGGGCAGGACATCCCCGCCTGCATGGCCCTGGGCGCCCAGAACAGCAGCGTCACCCTGGGCTACGCCGGCGCCTGGTGAGCCGCTCTCCCACACGGAACAGAAAAGAACGCCCTCACCGCGCAGCGGTGAGGGCGTTCTTTGTCTGCTCTGCCGTTGTTACAGTCCGGCCACCTCGTCCTGGTCCACCAGGCGGATGCCGTGGGCGGTGAGGGCGGCGGTGGCCGCCTCCCCGTCCTGGACCCGGAAGATCATGTAGGCATGGTCGGAATCGGCGCCGCCCAGGAAGGCGTACATGTACTCCACGTTGACGGCGGCCTCGTTGAGGACCTGGAGGACCTGGTTGAGTCCGCCGGGCTCGTCGGGGATCATCACCCCCAGCACCGGGGTCAGGCTGTGGATAAAGCCGGCGTCCTTGAGGACGGTGGTGGCGGCGTAGACGTTGTCCACGATGAGCCGCACGATGCCGAAGTCCTTGGTCTCGGCCAGGGACAGGGCCCGCATGTCCACCCCGCTCTGGGCCAGGGCGGTGGTCATGGTGTGGAGGGTGCCGGGCTTGTTTTCCAGAAAGACGGAGATCTGCTTCAAACTCATGGTCGTTCCTCCCCTCAGATCTTACGGCGGTCGATGACGCGGACGGCCTTGCCCTCGCTGCGGACGATGGACTTGGGGGCCACCAGGGTGACCTTGGCCGCCAGGCCCAGCATGGAGCGCAGGCCGTCCACCAGCTCGTCCTGACGGCGGGAGACCTCGCCCAGGTTGTCGGTGAACATCTCCGGGGTCATCTCCACCTGGACGTCCAGAGTGTCGGTGGACCGGACCCGGTCCACGATGATCTGGTAGTTGGCGGGGTAGCCGTGGTTGAGGAGCACGGTCTCGATCTGGGACGGGAAGACGTTGACGCCCCGGATGATGAGCATGTCGTCGGTGCGGCCCATGGGCTTGGACATCTTCACATGGGTGCGGCCGCAGGAGCACTTCTCCCGGGTGAGGGTGCAGATGTCCCGGGTGCGGTAGCGCAGCAGGGGGAAGGCCTCCTTGTCCACGGAGGTGAAGACCAGCTCACCCTGGCTGCCCTCGGGCAGCACCTCGCCGGTGTCGGGGTCGATGATCTCGGCGATGAAGTGGTCCTCGTTGATGTGCATGCCGGTCTGGGCGGAGCACTCGAAAGCGACGCCCGGGCCGGAGAGCTCGGTGAGGCCGTAGATGTCGTAGGCCTTGATGCCCAGGGTGTTCTGGATGTCCTGGCGCATCTCCTCGCTCCAGGCCTCGGCGCCGAAGATGCCCGCCTTCAGGGGGATCTGGTCAGGGGTGAGGCCCATGTCCCGCATGGTCTCGCCGATGTAGGCGGCGTAGGAGGGGGTGCAGCAGAGAATGGTGGCGTTCAGGTCACGGATGAACATGATCTGCCGCTCGGTGTTGCCGGAGGAGGTGGGGATGGTGAGGCAGCCCACCTTGTGGCTGCCGCCGTTGAGGCCGGGACCGCCGGTGAAGAGGCCGTAACCGTAGGACACCTGACACACGTCCTCGTTGGTGCCGCCGGCGGCCACGATGGCCCGGGCGCAGCAGTCCTCCCACAGGTCGATGTCGTGCTGGGTGTAGAAGGCCACCACCCGCTTGCCGGTGGTGCCCGAGGTGGACTGGATGCGCACGCAGTCCTTCAGGGGCATGCCCACCAGGCCGTAGGGGTAGGCCTCCCGCAGGTCGGCCTTGGAGAGGAAGGGCAGCTTGTGAAGGTCGTCCACCCCCTTGATGTCGGCGGGGGTGAGGCCTTTGGCCTCCATCTTCTTGCGGTAGTAGGGGACATTGTTCCACACGTGCTGCACCTGCTTGACCAGGCGCTCGTTCTGCCAGGCCAGGATCTGTTCCCGGGAGGCGCACTCGATCTCAGGCTGATAATAGCGTTCCATGGGTATCATCCCTCTCTGGTTTCTGAAATATCCGTGCCCCCCTCCGCCGGAGGGAGGGCAGACGGACTCTGGTATGGACACGCAGAATAAAGTTCTTTGCCAAGCTTTCTTTCAAGAAAGCGGACAAGAAAGCGGAGCGCAGATTACGCCTTCTGACCCAGGGCGAAGGCCTTCTTGTTCAGCTCCAGGAATTTTGCCGGCACGCAGGCGCTGATGGCCTCCTGCCAGGCCTCCTCGGGGAAGTCGAAGTAGTGGGACAGCCGGCCCATGAGGACCAGGTTCACCGCCTTGCTGCTGCCGGCCTCTTCGGCCAGGGCCAGGCAGTCCAGAGCGTCCACCTTGGCGCCGGCGGCCTGCATCTTGGCCACCAGGTCCGTGGGGTACTCCGCCGCGCCGGTGATGACCGGCATGGGGTCGATCTGCTGGGTGGAGGTGACGATCTGGCCGTCGGGCCGCAGGTACTCCAGCCACCGGGCCGCCTCCAGCAGCTCGAAGGAGACGATGCAGTGGGCCTCGCCCTTATCGATGACGGGGGAGTAGACCCTGTCGCCGTAGCGGACATAGGTGACCACGCTGCCGCCCCGCTGGGACATGCCGTGGACCTCGGAGACCTTCACGTCATAGCCCTGCTCCATGAGAAGGTGGCCCAGCAGCTTGCTGGCCAGCAGGGAGCCCTGGCCGCCCACGCCCACGATCATAATGTTCTTGGTTTCCATGGCTCAACCCTCCTTCCCGGTGCTCTCGAAGGCACCCACGGGGCACAGCTGCTCGCACACGCCGCAGCCCACGCACAGGGTGTTGTCCACCCGGGCCTTGCCCTCCTTGATGGAGATGGCGGGACAGCCGATCTTCATGCAGGACTTGCAGCCGATGCACTTGTCCTTGTTCACCGCAAGGGGGGGCTTGTGCTTGACGTACTTGAGGAGGGCGCAGGGCCGGCGGGAGATGATGACCGAGGGCTCCGCCGCGGAGAGTTCCTCCTTCACGGCCTGGTCGCAGGCCTTCAGGTCGTAGGGGTCCACCACCCGGACCCGGTGGAAGCCCATGGACCGGCACAGGGACTCCAGGTCGATCTTGCCCGCCGGGTCACCCTTGATGTTGTAGCCGGTGGTGGGGTTCTGCTGGTGGCCAGTCATGCCGGTGATGGAGTTGTCCAGGATGATGACGGTGGAGTTGGACTGGTTGTAGGCGATGTTGGCAAGGCCGGTCATGCCCGAGTGCATGAAGGTGGAGTCGCCGATGACGGCCACCGTCTTACCCTCGCTCTCGGCGCCCAGGGCCTTGTTGAAGCCGTGGATGGCCGACACGGAGGCGCCCATGCACAATGTCATCTCCATGGCCGCCAGAGGAGCCACGGCGCCCAGAGTGTA
>CAUBHZ010000084.1 GCA_958435885.1 uncultured Intestinimonas sp.
ACGAACTTTTTCTCGTACTATAGGCGTATAACGCCCCTTGCAAATGAAAAAAGATAGATCATTTTGCGTTTAAATACGTAAAATAAGCCATCTTTTGATGGAAAAAATTCTCTTGGTAGCATGTTGGTAGCATTTTATTTTTGGCGATTTCTGAACCTATTGCGCCCCAATGGTTTGCGGGTGATTTTTGGTAGCATTTTGGTAGCATCGCAAAAATTTTTTTCCCATTGGTGTACGCAAACGTGCAACATCCGGGGGTGTTTTCAGGTAGGTTGAGAGGAGGTTGCCGGTGAAAAACGAAAGACAGTGGAGAGACGATGTGCTCCGGAGGCTGGAACGGCTGGCCGACCAGAAGGCCAACGACGCCGTCAAGCTGGCCTTCCTGACTGAGGAGCGCATGGAAGAGATCGACCAGATGGACCTGCGGGCTCTGACCGAGCTCAAACGCCACGGCAACGGCGCCGTGGAGATCAAGCTCATAGACAAGATCCTGGCCCTGGAAAAGCTCTGCGAGATCGCCCACAAGGGCGGCGACGGCGCCGAACACTTCTTCCGCGCTCTGGAGAGCTCCGCCAGGGACGGCGGTCAGGACGGGGAACAGGAGGAGGTCAAGTGATCCGGGGATTTTCCCCAAAGCAAAAACAGGTCCTCACCTGGTGGTGCGACCCGAAAACCCGGGACCGGGAGGCCGTCATCTGCGACGGCGCCGTCCGCAGCGGCAAGACCATGTGCATGGGCCTGAGCTTCTTCTGCTGGGCCATGGCCTCCTTCCAGAAACAGCAGTTCGCCCTGTGCGGGCGCTCCATGGGCAGCGTGCGCCGGAACCTCCTGGCACCCGTCCGGCCCCTCCTGGAGGAGCTGGGCTTCGAGCTGGAGGAGCGGCTCTCCCGCAACCTGCTCACCGTCCGCCTCGCCGGGAGGGAGAACACCTTTTACCTCTTCGGCGGCAAGGACGAGGCCAGCGCCGCCGCCATCCAGGGTGTTACCCTGGCCGGCGTCCTCCTGGACGAGGTGGCCCTCATGCCCCGCTCCTTCGTGGAGCAGGCTGTGGCACGGTGCTCCGTGGAGAGAAGTAAAGTGTGGTTTTCCTGCAACCCCGAAGGTCCCGGACACTGGTTTTTCCGGGAGTGGATCGCCCGCAGGGAGGAGAAGAGAGCCCTCTACCTCCACTTCACCATGTGGGACAACCCCTCCCTCTCCAGAGAGACCATCCTGCGCTATCAGCGGCAGTTCCGGGGCAGCTTCTACCGCCGCTTCGTCCTGGGGGAGTGGACCACTCCCGAGGGCCTGGTCTACGACTTCTTCGGCCCCGATTACGTTCAAAGCCCGCCCGAGGAGCCCATGGAGGCCTGGCGGATCTCCTGCGACTACGGCACCGTCAACCCCGCCTCCTTCGGACTGTGGGGGAGACAAAACGGAGTCTGGTACCGGGTGCGGGAGTTCTACTTCGACTCCAAAAAGGAGGGCTGTCAGCGCACCGATGGTGAGTACGTCCGGGATCTCCAAAAACTGGCCGGAGGGCGGAAGCTCCAGCGGGTCATCGTGGACCCCTCTGCCGCCAGTTTCCTGGAGGCCCTCCGTCGGGAGGGATTTCCCGTGGTCAAGGCAAAAAACGACGTCCTCTCCGGCATCCGCACCACCGCCGAGCTGCTGCGCCAAAGGCGCATCGTCATCTGCGAGGACTGCCCCGACATCCTCCGGGAGTTCGGCCTCTACCGCTGGGACCAGAAGGCCGGCGGCGACCGGGTGAAGAAGGAGTTCGACCACGCCATGGACGACATGCGCTACTTCGCCGCCGATCTGGCCGCCGAGACCGGCAGCGCCGCCGCCGTGGGCTTCGTGGAGCGGAGGCGCTTTTGAGAACGACTGACAAAGGAGGGTTTGCCATTGCGCTTTGAAAAGAAAACGCCCGCCATCGCCGCTGCTGCCGTGCAGCTCCGGGACGGCGGGCGGCACCCCTTCGGGGTACTGGACCGGTACGTCCCCCTGGATACCGCCCAGATCCCCCTCTACCGGGCCGTGCGGGAGGCAGTCCCCATCGTGGACGCCGCCCTCTCCAAGCTCATCCGGCTGGTGGGCGGGCTGACGGTGGTCTGCGACCACACCGCCGCCCAGGCGGGGCTGGAGCATTTCCTAACGGAGGTGGACACCGGCAGGGGACAGCGGGGACTCCAGTCCTTCCTGGACTGCTACCTGGACACCATGCTCACCTGCGGCCGTGCCGTGGGAGAGCTGGTACTGGACCGGCAGGGGCGGGAGATCATCGCCCTCCTGTGCGGGGATCCCGCATTCCTGGAGATCCGGGAGGGGGATTCCCCCCTGGACTTCCAGCTGTGTGCCCGGGATGAGAGCGGGCAGATCAAGCCCCTGCCCTACCCCGACCTGCTCCTCTTCACCCCCTTCCAGCCCCAGGCCGACTGCCCCTACGGCGTGTCCCTCCTGCGGTCCATGCCCTTCCTCACTGAGATCCTCCTAAAGATCTATCAGGCGGTGGGCATGAACTGGGAGCGGGTGGGCAACCTGCGCTTCGCCGTCATCAACCGGCCCGAACAGGGATTGGACGGCGCCAGCGCCCAGGAGCGGTGCGCCGCCCTGGCCCGGGAGTGGTCCGCCGCCATGCAGGCCGGTCGGGACGGCAGCGTCCGGGACTTCGTGGCCGTGGGCGACGTGGACATCAAGGTCATCGGCGCCGACAACCAGATTCTGGACAGCCAGGTGCCCGTGCGGCAGATTCTGGAGCAGCTGGTGGCCAGGACCGGCATCCCACCCTTCCTGTTGGGCCTGTCCTGGTCCTCCACCGAGCGGATGAGCACCCAGCAGGCCGACATGATGACCAGCGAGATCACCGCCATTCGCCGCTCCCTGGAGCCGGTGATCCGGCGGATCTGCCGGCTGTGGCTGGCCGTCCACGGCTTTGGCACCGACATCCGCATCGAGTGGGCGGACATCAACTTGCAGGATGAGGTGGAGGAGGCCAAGGCCGCCCTCTACCGGGAGCAGGCCAGGGCCCTGGCCATGCAGAACGACGGAGAGAAGTGATTGGAGGGGTGGATTTGGAGGTAAAAAAAGCCGCCGGCGTGGACGCCGGTCAGGTTGCCGATGAGGCCGAGCTGGCCCTCATCAACCGGTTCAGCCGGAAACGGCTCACCGCCGACGAGGTGTACCTCTTTACGGTGCGGCTGTGCGACAACGAGGTGGACCGGGACGGGGAGCGGTTTCCGCCCGAGACCCTGGAGGCCCTGGCACAGGCCTTCGTGGGCAAGAGCGGGATCTTTGACCACCAGTGGAGCGCCCGGGGACAGAGCGCCCGGATCTATCGGGCGGAGGTGGTGGACGAGCCGGGCCGACTCACCAAGGCGGGAGATCCCTACCGCTACCTCAAGGGCTGGGCCTACATGCTCCGCACCCAGGCCAACGCCGACCTCATTGCCGAGATCGAGGGCGGCATCAAAAAAGAGGTTTCTGTGGGCTGCGCCGTGGAGCGGACCGTATGCTCCATCTGCGGCGGCAACATGGCCGCCGGGGACTGCGGCCACATCAAGGGACACGAGTACGACGGAAAGCTGTGCTGGGGAGAGCTCACCGGGCTCACCGACGTCTACGAGTGGTCCTTCGTGGCCGTCCCCGCCCAGCCCGAGGCCGGGGTGCTCCAGAAGTCCAAGGCGGCCGGGGTGCTGCGGAAGGCCCTAGCGGGACAGGACCGGCCCATGGAGGCCCTGGAACAGCTGGAACGGGAGGCCGGGCTGGGCCGCCGCTACCTGGAGGAACTCCGGAAGGAGGTGGCCCGGCTGGGCGGCCTGGCCGGCACCGGTCTGGACGCCGCCGCCCTCCGGCCCATGGTGGACAGGCTGGAGGAGCCCCAGCTTTTGGAACTGAAGAAGGCCTATCAGGCCAGGGTGGCCCAGCGCTTCCCCGTGGAGGTACAGCTTACCTACCGGGGGGAGCGCCGGGACGACGGGAAGCAGGACGGCGCCTTTTTGATCTGAGTTCCCACACATTATATATATGGAGGTCGAGAGAATGAAGAAGGTTTCGTTTGAGGAGATCGGCGCGGTGGTGGCCACCTTCCTGGCCGGCGACAACGCCAAAAAGGGTCAGATGGTGAACCTCTCCGTCGCCGACACCGTGGACGGCTGCACCGCCGACGGCAAGTTCTGCGGCTTGGCCCTGGACGTCACCGGGGACGGTGTGGCCAGCGTCCAGGTGTCCGGCTTCGCCCAGGTGCCCTGCAGCGACGCCGGCGTCACCCCCGGCTGGGTGGCCCTGGCCTCCGACGGCACCGGCGGCGTGAAGAAGGCGACCAGCGGCGGCAGGGAGTACCTGGTGGTCAATGCCGACGCCGAGGCCCAGACCGCCGTGGTGCTGCTCTAACAAGAAAGGGAGGATGCTGAATATGGCTTACACTTACGACGCCCTGAAGCTGGAAAAGGGGATGTACCACGAGGCGGGGAAGAGCTTTACCCAGGTGCTGGAGAGCTGCGACCCCAGCGAGGCCTACCGGGGCACCGCCCTGGAGGGCCTGGACGCCTACCAGCGGCAGCTCAAGCGCTTCGACATCAAGGTGAAGGGCACCGGCTCCGACGTGGTGGAGAAGTTCTTCCGCACCTCGGACTCCGCTGTCCTCTTCCCCGAGTACATCGCCCGCTCCGTCCGGCAGGGCATGGAGGAATCGAACCTCCTCCCCGAGATCACCGCCGCCGTCACCCGCTTCGACGGCCTGGACTACCGCTCCATCACCTCCGCCCCCGGCGAGGAGAAGGAGCTGCGCCGGGTGGAGGAGGGCGCTGCCATCCCCGCCACCACCGTCAAGACCCAGGAGAACCTGGTCAAGCTCCACAAGCGGGGTCGGATGCTGGTGGCTTCCTACGAGGCCATCCGCTACCAGAAGCTGGACCTCTTCTCCGTCACCCTGCGGCAGATTGGCGCCCACATCAACCGCATGCTCCTGGAGGACGCCATCGATGTGCTGGTGAACGGCGACGGCAACGGCAACCCCGCAGAGGTCTTCTCCGTGGGCTCCGGCGATATCGGCGGTTCCTCCGGCACCTTGGACTACGACGCTCTGGTGGACTTCTGGGCCCAGTTCGAGCCCTACGAGATGAACACCCTGCTGGTGCCCACCGACGTCATGGTGAGCATGCTCAAGCTGCCTGAGTTCCAGAACCCCCTCACCGGTCTCAACTTCCAGGGCACCGGCAAGCTCGCCACCCCCATGGGCGCCAAGCTCCTGCGGACCTCCGCCATGGAGTCCGGCAAGCTCATCGGCCTGGACAGCCGCTTCGCCCTGGAGATGGTGCAGGGCTCCGACGTCACTGTGGAGTACGACAAGCTCATCGACCGGCAGCTGGAGCGGGCCGCCATCACCGCCATCGCCGGCTTCGCCAAGCTCTTCCAGGACGCAGCCAAGGTGCTGAAAGTCTGAGCACGGCGGTGAGAGAAAGGAAGGTGAGCCGGTGGACCAGGAGATCCTTGCCCTGGCCATGGTGCTGGGGAATGTGAGCGAGAGCGACCGGCAGCGGCTGGAGGTGCTGTGCCAGAACGCACGGCGGGAGCTGGAGGGACAGCTCCGGGGCGGCGTCACCGCTCAGGACTGCGGCGACACCCTGATCCTGGCCGCCGCCTGGCTGGCCCTGGCCGACCTGCGGACCGGTGACGCCGCCAGCGGCGTCACCGCCTTCTCGGCGGGCAACCTCTCCATCCAGACCGGAGAGGGAGCCTCCGGAGACGTGCTCCGGGGTCGGGCCCGCCGGCTGATGGCCCCCTATCTGCTGGATGGTGGCTTCTGCTTCCGGGGGGTGAGGGGCTGATGATGACAGGCGTCCTTCAGGGCCTGCTGGACCGGTACGGCCAGGCCGTCACCGTCCAGAGCGGAACCACCCAGGAGACGGCTGCCGGCCGGGCCTTCCTCCAGCCCATTCTGGACCGCCGGGAGGACTGGAAGCAGCGGCGGCCCAGCCCCCTGGGCCTGGCCAGAAAAGACCGGTTCCTCTACCTGGGGGAGCCGGGTCTCCCCCTGAGCATGGGGGACAAGGTGACCTGCCTGGGCGTGGACTACGAGGTCCAGGCGGCCCAGCCCATCCGGGTGGGCGAGGTGCTCAGCCACTGGTGGGCCGTGCTCAGGGTGCGGGACAGGGAGGTGGCACAGGATGGGCAGTGAGCGGACCGAGCTGGACGCCCTGCGGACCTATATGACGTCCCTCCTGCGGGAGCAGGGGGTGGAGGCCATGGAGGCCTGGCCCCGGGAGGGGAGAACGCGGCTCACCGGTGTGGTGGCGGCGGTCTCCATCCGCTCCTGCAAGGCCGAGCCCGGCGCCTTCTGGGAGTACCTGGGGGAGGAGCTGGACCCAGACACCGGCACGTGGCGGGAGCGCTACGGCCGGCGGCTGGAGGTGGTCTTCGGCCTGGACCTCTACGCCCCCGGTGAAGGGGGCGGCGGGGCCTGCCAGGAGGGCTTCGACGCCCTGGCCGAAGCCCTGAACACCGGCGGCTCCAGCGGGCTGCGGGTACGGACCCTCGCCCGGGGCGAGGTGGGCTACGACCAGGATCTGGACGTACTCAAGTGCCCCGTGGAGGCAGGCTGCCAGGCCTACCTCTATGCTTCCGCTGAAGAGAGTGGCAGCTTTACAGACTTTGTGGTGAAGGGAGAGATCGTATGAATATGACGGACCATGAGCGGCCGGGAGTATATTCCTCCTATGACGCCTCTGCCATCGTCAGCGGCAGCGGCGCTGGCAAGACCGTGGGCCTTGTGGCCGTGGGCACCTGCGAGGAGATGGGGACGGTGATCCCCATCAGCCGGCAGGAGGAGGCGGTGGCCGCCTTCGGTGCCGGCACCGCCCTCACGGAGCTGGTGCGGCTCCTTCTCCTCAACGGCGCCGCCGCCGTCCGGGTCGTGGCGGTGACGGGCACGGATGACTACGCCGACGCCTTCTCCGCCCTGGAGGCAGAGGAGGACGTGGGCATCGTGGTGTGCGACAGCGGGGAGCTCACCGTGCAGCAGGCCCTGCGGGACAGCGTGGCGGCGGCTTCCCAGGCCCGGAAGGAGCGCATCTGTGTGGTCCCCGGCGGCCAGGGCGAGGACGTGAGCGCCCTGGTGACCCGGGCCCAGGACATCAACAGCGAGCGGGTGGTGGTGACCGCCCCCAGCCCCCAGGCCGGAGACGGCCCCCGGGTGGCCGCCGCTGTGGCCGGCGCCATCGCCGGAGAGAGCGACCCCGCCATCCCCATGGGCGGCGCCGCTCTCAAGGGAGTGGAGGACATCGCCGCACGGTACACCGACAACGAGATCGACCTGCTGGTGCGGGGCGGCGTCACCGCGGGGGAAAATGTGGGGG
>CAUBHZ010000085.1 GCA_958435885.1 uncultured Intestinimonas sp.
GGCAAGAAGCTGCTGATGATGGGCAGCGAGTTCGGCCAGTGGAACGAGTGGCACTTTGAGTACTCCCTGGACTGGCACCTGATGGACAATGAGATCAATCGGAAGACCCAGGCCTTCTTCAAGGCCGCCAACCACCTCTATCTGGAGCACCCGGAGCTGTGGCAGGAGGACTTCTCCTGGAAGGGCTTCGAGTGGATCTACGCCGACGACAACCAGGCCAACACCATCTCCTTCCTCCGCAAGGACGACAAGGGGGACACCCTGGTGGTGGTGTGCAACTTCTCGCCGGTGGACCGGACGGGCTACTGCATCGGCGTGCCGGTACCCGGCGCCTACACCTGCATCTTCAACACCGACGACGAGGCCTTCGGCGGCGAGGGCCGGGGGGACAAGGAGCCGGTGAAGAGCACCTATAACCCCTGCCACGGCCGGGAGCAGTCCATCATCATCACCCTGCCGCCCATGAGCGCGGTGATCTATAAGTGTACCCGCAAGTTCCCCGCCCGGCGGAAGAAGGAGGCCAAGCTGGCCGTAAAGGCCCCGGCGTCCAAGCCGGCGGTGCGCAAGGCCGCGGCCAAGCCCGCCGTGAAGGAGAAGGCGGCCAAACCCGCCCTGCGCAAGGCCGCCGCCAAGCCGGCGGTGAAGGAGAAGTCCCCCCACCCGGCGGTGCGCCCCAAGGCCCAGCACCCCGCCGTAAAGAAGTCCCCCAAGGAGGGGTGAGCCCCCCTCCCGCTGTTCTCCCGTGATCTCCACTTTGACCGAGAGGTGATAGAGATGAAAAAAGAATGTGTCGCCATGCTGCTGGCGGGCGGACAGGGCAGCCGTCTGAAAGCTCTGACGTCAAAAGTAGCAAAACCCGCCGTCCCCTTCGGGGGCAAGTACCGCATCATCGACTTTCCCCTGAGCAACTGCGTCAACTCCGGTATCGACACCGTGGGCGTCCTCACCCAGTACCAGCCCCTGGAGCTCAACGGCTACATCGGCAACGGCCAGCCCTGGGACCTGGACCGCTCGGACGGCGGCGTCCACATCCTGCCCCCCTACGTGAAGGAGGGGGACAAGGGCACCTGGTACAAGGGCACCGCCAACGCCATCTACCAGAACATCGGCTTTATCTCCCTGTATGACCCCGACTACGTCCTCATCCTGTCCGGCGACCACATCTACAAGATGGACTACGAGCAGATGCTGGAGCACCACAAGGCCATGAACGCCGCCTGCACCATCTCCGTCATGGAGGTCCCCATGGAGGAGGCGCCCCGGTTCGGCATCATGAACGTGGACCAGGACGACATGATCTACGAGTTTGAGGAGAAGCCCAAAAAGCCCAAGAGCAACCTGGCCTCCATGGGCATCTACATCTTCAACTGGAAGCAGCTGCGGGAGTACCTCATCGCCGACGAGGCCGACGAGAAGTCGGCCAACGACTTCGGCAAGAACATCATCCCCGCCATGCTGGCCAACAACGAGCGGATGGCGGCCTACCGCTTCTCCGGCTACTGGAAGGACGTGGGCACCATCGACTCCCTGTGGGACGCCAACATGGATATGCTCTCCGTCCACAGCGGCATCGACCCCTACGACACCGAGTGGCCCATCTACGCCCGCACGCCCACCCGTCCCCCCCACTTCACCGGCCCCAACGCCGTGGTCCACCACTCCCTGATGACCGGCGGCTGCGTGGTGGACGGCGAGGTGGAGAACTCCGTCCTCTTCCACTCCGTGACGGTGGAGAAGGGGGCCAAGGTGCGCTACTCCATCCTCATGCCCGGCGCCGTGGTCAAGGAGGGCGCCGACGTGGAGTACGCCATCGTGGCGGAGAACGCCGTCATCGGCGCCGGCGCCAAGGTGGGCGCCCCGCCGGAGGCGGAGGGTGCCGACGACGACTGGGGCATCGCCGTGGTCGCCGAGGGCATCAAGGTGGGTGACAACGCCGTGGTCTCGGCCAAGGCCATGGTCACCCGGAACGTGAAAGGGGGTGCGGCGAAATGACCAACAAGCTGCACGGGATCATTTTCGCATACCGCTCCAATCCTCAGCTCCGGGAGCTCTCCCAGCCCCGGAACACCTGCTCCATCCCCTACGGCGGCCGCTACCGGGTGGTGGACTTCATGCTCTCCAACATGGTCAACGCCGGCATCTCCGATGTGGGCCTCATCGTACACGCCAACTACCAGTCCCTCCTGGACCACGTGGGCTCCGGCAAGGACTGGGACCTCTCCCGCAAGCACGGCGGCCTGCGCATCCTGCCCCCCTTCGGCTACGCCGACAAGCAGCGGGAGGGCGACTACCGGGGCCGCATGGACGCCCTGGCCGGCGTCTACTCCTACCTGGAGCGCATCCGTCAGGACTACGTGGTCCTGGCCGGCGGCGACGTGGCGGTGAACCTGGACCTGGACGACGTCTTTGAGCACCACCTGCGCACCGGCGCCGACATCACCGCCGTGTGCACCCCGGTGCCCAGAGGGGACGCCCGCAGCTCCGACTACTTCACCGTCCGGGAGGACGGCGTCATCGCCGACGTGTCCGTCCACCCGGTGAGCCCCATGGGCTGCGAGTCCATGGAGGTGTACATCATGAGCAAGGACCTCCTGATGTCCCTGGTGGAGCACTGCATCGCCCACAACATCCCCTCCTTCAGCCAGGGAGTCCTCCTCAACATGAGCGGCCGGCTCAAGCTGGTGTCCTACACCTTCCAGGGCTACGCCGCCCGGCTCCAGTCGGTGGCCGGCTACTACGCCCGCAGCATGGAGCTGCTGGACCCCGCCGTCCGGGCCGACCTCTTCAACCCCCTGCGCCCCATCAAGACCAAGGACATGTCCAACCCCTCCACCTACTACGGCCCCGACTCCAAGTCCAAGAACTCCCTGGTGGCCGACGGCTGCATCATTGAGGGCGAGGTGGAGAACTCCATCCTCTTCCGCGGCGTCACCGTGGAGAAGGGCGCCAAGGTCCAGAACTGCATCCTCATGCAGGGCACGGTGATCCACCAGGGGGCGGTGCTCAAATACGCCATCACCGACAAGAACGTACAGGTCAACGCCGGCCGGATGCTCATGGGCCATGAGACCTACCCGCTGGCCATCGCCAAAAACGCCGTGGTATAACGGTACATAGACCGCGCAGAGCGGCGCAGGGATGCGGCCGCCGTGTACGGCGGCCCCACACCTGCCCCCTCCGGGCACCCGCGGGTCCGCCCTGCATGGCGGCCGCGGACCGTGTCCGGACGCGGATCAAGGATGGAGAAAAGGAGTCATATATGAATATTTTGTTTGCAGCCTCCGAGGTCGCCCCCTTCATCAAGACCGGCGGCCTGGCCGACGTGGCCGGTTCCCTCCCCCAGAAGCTGGCCGACATGGGCCATGACGTGAAGGTCATCCTCCCCCTCTACGAGGGCATCGCCCAGCAGTACCGTGAGAAGATGCGCTTCCTGTTCCACTGGAACTGCCGTCTGGCCTGGCGCACCCCCTACTGCGGCGTCTTCGAGCTGCGGGAGGGCAACATCTCCTACCTCTTCGTGGACAACGAGTACTACTTCAAGCGGGCCGAGATCTACGGCCACTACGACGACGGCGAGCGCTTCGCCTTCTTCTCCCGGGCCGTCATCGAGACCCCGGCCCACCTGGACTGGCACCCCGACATCCTCCACTGCAACGACTGGGAGACCGCCCTGGTGCCCATCTACCTGCTGGAGGAGCGGGAGCGCATCTGGCAGCTCCGGGGCACCAAGAGCGTCTTCACCATCCACAACATAGAGTATCAGGGCCGCTACGGCGACCAGATCGTCCAGGACCTGCTGGGCCTCCACCCCGGCTACATGAACGAGCACATGCTGGCCTACCACGGGGACGTGAACCTGATGAAGGGCGCCATCTACGCCGCCGACTACGTCACCACCGTCTCCCCCACCTACGCCGGCGAGCTTCAGTACCCCTTCTACGCCCACGGCCTGGAGGGCGTGGTGGCCGACAACCGCTGGAAGATGCGGGGCATCCTCAACGGCCTGGACACCGCCCTCTATGACCCCTCCAACGGCGCCGGCCTGGCCGCTCCCTTCAGCGCCGACGACCTGAGCGGCAAGGCCGCCTGCAAGAAGGCCCTCCAGCAGGCGGTGGGCCTCCGGGAGGACCCCGACGTGCCCATCATCGCCTGCGTGTCCCGGCTGGTCAAGCACAAGGGCTTCGAGCTGGTGGCCAACTCCATCCACGACATCATGGGCATGAACGTCCAGATGGTGGTGCTGGGCACCGGCGAGTGGAACTTTGAGGAGGCCTTCCGCCAGGCCCAGGCCCAGTACCCCGGCCGCTTCGCCGCCCGGCTCCAGTACTCCGCCGCCCTCTCCACCGCCATCTACGGCGGCGCCGACATCTTCCTCATGCCCTCCCTGGCCGAGCCCTGCGGCCTGAGCCAGATGATCGCCATGCGCTACGGCACCGTCCCCGTGGTCCGGGAGACCGGCGGCCTCAAGGACACCGTCATCCCCCACGGCGTCTTCGGCGACACCGGCTTCACCTTCGCCAACATCAACGCCCACGACATGGTGTGGGTGCTGGGCGAGGCGGTGGGCCTCTACTACAACAACAAGGACGGCGAGGACGGCTGGCGGGTCCTCCAGCGCAACGGCATGACGAAGGACTTCAGCTGGAACAACCCCGCCCGGGAGTATGAGGACGTCTACTACCAGATCACCGGTATCCCCCGCCCTACTGAGCCGTCGCCGGAAGAAGCCCCGGTCCCGGCGGCGGAGACCCCTGTTCAGGCTGAGCCGGAAGCCGCGCCCGTAGAGGAGCCCGCCCCCAAGGCGGAGAAGAAGCCTGCCGCCAAGAAGGCGGCCCCCAAGGCGGCCAAGAAGCCCGCCGCCAAAAAGACCGCCCCCAAGGCTGAGAAGGCGGAGAAAAAGCCCACCGCCAAAAAGGCGGCCGCCAAGGCCAAGGAGGAGACCCCCGCCCCTGTCAAGGAGGCACCTAAGGCCGAGGAAAAGACCGCTGCCCCCGTCAAGGAGGCACCCAAGGCCGAGGAAAAGACCGCTGTCCCTGTCAAGGAGGCGCCCAAGGCTGAGGTGAAGGCCGCCGCCCCTGTCAAGGAGGCGCCCAAGGCCAAGGAGGAGGCTCCCACTCCCGCCAAAGAGGTCTCCGCCGTCAAGACAGAGGCCAAAAAGTGAGCGGTTTATCCTCCCCAAAATAGACAGTTCCAACATTGACAGAACGGATGGGCTGTGATAAACTTTGTGCGCCAATCCGTAGCCAAACGGAATGAGACGTAGACGCGGCGGGGGCTTGCCCCCGCCGCGGCCTCTTGTCCCGTTTTGAACTTTATTGAAATGGAGACGTATGCCAATGCCTACGAAATATACCAAAAAGGAGCTGGAGCAGCAGATCATCGGCAAGCTCCGCCGCAATTTTGGGCGTGAAGTGGAGGAGGCTACTTCTGTCCACATGTTCCGGGCCTGCGCCCTGGTGCTGCGTGACATCATGTCCGCCCGGGAGCTGGCCACTGAGAGCAAGATCCGTGACAGCCACGCCCGTCAGGTCCACTATCTGTCCCTGGAGTTTCTCATGGGCCGCTCCCTGGAGAAGAACGCCTACAACCTGGGCGTCCTGCCCCAGCTGAAGGAGGCCATTGAGGATCTGGGCTTCTCCGCCCCCGACCTCTTCGAGGTGGAGCCCGACGCCGGCCTGGGCAACGGCGGTCTGGGCCGTCTGGCCGCCTGCTACCTGGAGTCCATGACCACCCTGGAGATCCCCGCCACCGGCTACTCCATCTGCTACGAGCTGGGTCTCTTCAAGCAGAAGATCGTGGACGGCCAGCAGGTAGAGCTGCCCGACAACTGGCTGGACATCTCCGACTGCTGGCTCATCCCCAAGATGGATGAGACCGAGAAGGTCCACTTCGGCGGCACCGTGAAGGACGTGTGGAACCCCGACGGCAGCCACTCCGTGGTCTATGAGGGCGGCAACGACGTGCTGGCCGTGCCCAAGGACATGGAGATCGCCGGCTACGGCACCGACCACGTCAACGTCCTCCGGCTGTGGGACGCCAAGAGCCCCACTCCCCTGGACATGTCCCTCTTCTCCCGCGGTGAGTACCTGAAGGCCACCGAGCAGAAGGCCATGGCCGAGTCCATCGCCAAGGTCCTCTACCCCGAGGACAACCACTACGAGGGCAAGTCCCTGCGTCTGAAGCAGCAGTACTTCTTCGTTTCCGCCACCGTGCAGTGCATCTGCCGGCAGCACAAGGCGGAGTACGGCACTCTGCGCAACTTCCACCAGAAGCATGTCATCCAGATCAACGACACCCATCCCACCCTGGTGATCCCCGAACTCATGCGCATCCTGCTGGACGAGGAGGGCTACACCTGGGACGAGGCCTGGCACATCGTCACCAACACCGTGGCCTACACCAACCATACCATCATGGTGGAGGCCCTGGAGCGCTGGCCCCAGCAGCTCATTGAGTCCCTGCTGCCCCGCATTTGGCAGATCCTGGTGGAGATCAGCAACCGCTACCAGGCGCAGCTCAACGAGTACTTCCACGGCGACCAGTCCAAGGTCCGTGACCAGGCTATCATCTGGGGCGGCGAGGTCCGCATGGCCAACCTGTGTGTGTGCGCCTGCTTCGCGGTGAACGGCGTGTCCGCCCTTCACTCCGACATCCTCAAGCGGGAGACCTTCCACGATATGTACGTCCGCACCCCCGACAAGTTCAAGAACGTGACCAACGGCATCGATCACCGCCGCTGGCTCAGTGAGATCAACCCCAAGCTGGACGCCCTCATCCAGGACTGCGGCGGCAAGGGCTACCAGCTCCACCCCGAGCAGCTGGAGTGCCTGCTCAAGTACCAGGACGACGCCTCCGTGCTGGAGCGGCTGGCCGCCATCAAGGCCGAGAACAAGCGGAACTTTGCCGCCTATGTGGCCCGGGAGTCCGGCGTGGTGCTCAACACCGACGCCATGTTCGACGTGCAGGTCAAGCGCCTCCACGAGTACAAGCGCCAGCTCCTCAACGTGATGCACATCACCTACCTCTACCAGCAGCTCAAGAACAACGCCCACTTCGACTTCACCCCCCGGACCTACCTCTTCGGCGCCAAGGCGGCCCCCGGCTACTCCGTGGCCAAGGACATCATCCACCTCATCAACTCCCTGGCCCAGGCCGTCAACAGCGATCCCGTCTGCAAGGATCGGCTCCAGGTGGTCTTCCTGGAGAACTACCGGGTGAGCCTGGCCGAGAAGCTCATGCCCGCCAGCGAGCTCTCCGAGCAGATCTCCACCGCCGGCAAGGAGGCCAGCG
>CAUBHZ010000086.1 GCA_958435885.1 uncultured Intestinimonas sp.
CAGAAGATGAGGAAGAACGACGTGCCTACGCCGCTCTCCGACTCCACCCGGATGTCCCCGTGATAGGCCTCCACCACCTCCTGGACCAGGGACAGGCCGGTGCCCCGGCCCTTGCCCTTGGAGGTGGCACCCCGCTGGAACATGGTGCTGCGCAGGGCTGGAGAGACGCCGGGGCCGGTGTCCTCCACGCACAGGAGGAGGCTCTCCTCGCTCTCCCGGATGCTCACCGAGATCTCCTTGGTGCTGCTCCGGGACTGGTTGAGGACTTCGATGGCGTTTTCGATGAGGTTGCCCAGAATGGTCACGTAGGCGTCCGGCGGCAGCCAGGGGCTGTCCTCGCTGAGGGCGCTCTCCCGGTCCAGCACCAGCCGGATGCCCAGCTCGTTGGCCCGGCTGGTCTTGCCCACCAGCAGGGCCGCCACCGAGGGCTGGCGGATCTGGCTCATGATGCGGCCCACCGCCTCCCGGTGGGTCTGGGAGGTATCCATGATGTACTGCTGGGCCTTTTCCGGCTCGCCGATCTGCAAAAGCCCCAAAATCACGTGGAGCTTGTTGAGGAACTCGTGGGTGTAGGCCCGCATGGCCTCCACCATGTGGCGCACGCCGGTGAGGTCGTCGGCCATGCGGGTGAGCTCGGTGCGGTTGCGGAAGATGCTCACCGCACCGGTCAGACGGCCGTTTTCATAGACGGGCAGGCGGTCGGCCAGCACCCGGATGGCCTTGAGGGAGCTCATACTCACGTTGTACTCCGGCTGGCCGGTCCGCAGGATGCGATCCAGGGTGGAGCGGGGGTAGACCTGGTGGAGGGGACGGCCCAGGGTGGCCGTGCGGTCCAGGGAGAGCATCTCCGCCGCCGAGTCGTTGAGAAAGATGACCGTCTGGTCGCTGTCGATGGCCAGGATGCCCTCCTCCAGGGCGTCCAGAATGTCCTCACGCTGGAGGAACTGGCGGGCAAAGGCGTCGGGCTCGTAGCCCAGCAGGGATTCCTTGATGCGGCGGGAGAGACGCTGGGCCAGCAGGGAGCCCAGCGCGGCCGCCACCACGCCCACGGCGATGAGGCGCAGCGCGGTGCGCAGGGCCACCGCCGCCATGCTGCGGAAGTAGATCCCCACGATGACGAAGCCGATCACATTGCCCTCCTCGTCCCGGACGGGGGCGTAGGCCGAGTGGTCGGAGCCCATGGGTCCGGTCTCGTTGGAGGTGTAGGGGGCGGCGCCGGACAGGGCTTCCCCCTGCGCCGTGCCGGAGTAGGGGGTGCCGATGAGGGCCCGGTCGGGCACATAGAAGAGGGTGGAGCTGGTATCGCCCACCAGGATCAGATCGATGTCCGAGGTGTGGAGGATGGTGTCGTCCAGGTAGTCGGCCAGCTCGTCGATGGACAGCTCCCCCTGGAGGGCCTCTTGGAGCATGGGTACCTGAGAGAGGATGGAGGCCGAGTTGAGCAGGTTGTTGTCCAGGGCGGTCTGCTCGCTGCGCAGGGAGAAGAAGAGGGTGCCCGCCAGAGAGAGGGCGATGGACACCACCACAATGACGAAGCTCAGATGGACCAGCTGGGCGCGGATGGACGGCTTTGCCTGTGTGTGCATGGGCTGCGCCTCCTTTTCTATCAGTATAGGAAAAATCCGAGGCCCTGTCAAACGGGACGGCCCGGAGGGCTCGTGCGTTTTCGATACTTTTTTTACTTTCGAAAGGGTTACCAAAAAGCCGGGAAGGGAGTATGATGGCCCACGCGAAAACGAGGTGATGTGTTTGGATGCATTCAAGGAAGCCCTGGTGGAGGAGCTGGGAACGCGCACCGTGTTCACCATCCCGCTGCTGGGAGGGATTCCGGTGGCGGAGTCGGTGGTGGTGTCATGGATCATCATGGCGGCGCTGATGATCGCCACACTGCTCCTGACCCGGCAGCTGAGCGTGCGAAGTCCCGGCAAGGTGCAGATGGCGCTGGAGAGCGCCGTGGAGTTCCTCAACGGCTTCGTCAGGACCAACATCGGCAGGCACTGGCGGCCCTTTGCCCCCTACCTGGGGACGGTGGCGCTGTACATCGCCCTGTCCAATCTCATCGGCATCTTCGGCCTGACGCCCCCCACGAAGGACATCAATGTGACCGCCGCCCTGGCCATCATGAGCATGCTGCTCATCTACGGCGCACAGTTCCGGTACAACGGCCTGCTGGGCGGGCTCAAAAAATTCGCCGAGCCCATGCCCCTGCTGCTGCCCATCAATCTGATGGAGGTGGTCATCCGTCCCCTGGCCCTGTGTATGCGGCTTTTCGGCAACATCCTGGGCGCCTTCATCATCATGGAGATGCTCAAATTCGTGGCGCCGGTGATCCTGCCCGCCATTTTCAGCATCTATTTCGATCTCTTTGACGGAATGATCCAGACCGTCGTCTTTGTGTTCCTCACCACCCTGTTCACCGGCGAGGGCATCAAAGAGGAAGAATAAGACCAGAAATCACGAATTGATCAACAGGAGGAAATCATCATGTCTATTGGTATCATTGCTGCCGCCATCGCGGTCTTCACCGGCATCGGCGCCGGTATCGGCATCGGCTTCGCCACCGGCAAGGCCAGTGAGGCCATCGCCCGTCAGCCCGAGGCCTCCGGCAAGATCAACAGCGCCCTGCTGCTGGGCTGCGCCCTGGCGGAAGGCACCGCCATCTTCGGCTTCATCACCGCCCTGCTCATCATCTTCGTGGGTTAAGGGGGCGCCCCCGATGCTGGAGTTCCATCTTTCCAACATTCTGTTCACCATCATCAACCTGCTCGTCCTGTACGCCTTTCTGCGCAAGTTCCTCTTCGGTCGGGTCAACGCCGTGCTGGAGGCCCGGGCCGCCCTGGTAAAGGAGCAGATCTCCTCCGCCGAGGAGAGCAACCGCCAGGCCGGGGAGCTGAAGGATCAGTACGAGGCCAAGCTTACCGACGCCCGTCAGGAGGCGGCCAAGCTGATGGCCGACGCCCAGAACCGGGCCCAGCGGGCCTATGAGGGCAAACTGGCCCAGGCCGAGACCGACGCCAAGCAGCTGCGCACCCAGGCGGAGGCCCAGATCGCCGCCGAGCGGATGGCCATGCTGCGGGACGCCCGGAACGAGGTGGCCTCCCTGGCCCTGCTGGCCGCCGCCAAGGTGGCGGAGAAGGCCATGGACGACGCCGGCGACCAGGCCATGGTGGACGAATTCCTGTCGGAAGTGGGTGAGCAGCCGTGAGCGAGCTCGCCCGCCGCTATGCGGAGGCCCTCTACGGGGTGTCCCCCGATGAGGGGGCCCTGCGCACCACCGCCCAGGCCCTGATGGCGGACGGGACGCTGTGGGAGTGCCTGTGCTCCCCCGCCGTGCAGCCCTGGGAGAAGGCCCGGGTGCTGTCCCGGCTGCCGGCCCTGGACGGCCGCGGTCTCCTGCTGAATTTTTACCGCCTGCTGGCCGAGAAGGGGCGTATGGCCCTGCTGCCCGACATCCTGGAGGCCTTCCGGGACCGGGCCCTGGCCCAGCGCGGGGCGGTGCGCTGCCGCCTGACCTGCGTCCGCCGGCCGGGGGAGGCGGAGCTGGAAAAGCTCAAAAAAGCGCTGTGCCGGCTCCACAAGAAGAAGGACATCGTCTTTGACATCCGGACCGACCCGTCCCTGGTGGGCGGCTTTACCCTGGAGCTGGAGGGCGTGACCTATGACAAGAGCGTCCGCGGGGCGCTCTCCGGCCTGAGCCGGCAACTGGAAGAGAGGCGAATGGCATGAATACCAAACCCGAAGAGATCGTCTCCATCCTGCGGGAGGAGATCGAGGGATATGATACCCGGGTCCGCCGGGACGAGACCGGCACTGTGCTGGAAGTGGGCGACGGCATCGCCACCGTCTACGGCCTGGACAAGGCGGTGTACGGCGAGCTGGTGGAGCTGGACACCGGCGTCAAGGGCATGGTGATGAACCTGGCCCGGGACAGCGTGGGCGTGGTGCTGCTGGGCAGCGACGCCGGCGTGAAGGAGGGCACCGTGGTCAAGCGCACCGGCCGGGCCGCCGACGTCCCCGTGGGGGACGGCCTGGTCGGCCGGGTGGTGGACGTGCTGGGCCGGCCCATCGACGGCCTGGGTCCCATCGAGACCACCGAGACCCGGCCCATCGAGCACGAGGCCAGCGGTGTGGTCAGCCGTGAGCCGGTGAACGTGCCCCTCCAGACCGGCATCCTGGCCATCGACGCCATGGTGCCCATCGGCCGGGGACAGCGTGAGCTCATCATCGGCGACCGCCAGACCGGCAAGACGGCCATCGCTGTGGATGCCATCCTGAACCAGAAGGGCCAGGACGTCATCTGTATCTATGTGGCCATCGGCCAGAAGGCCTCCACCGTGGCCCGCATCCAGGACACCCTGAAGAAGCACGGCGCCATGGACTACTCCATCATCGTCTCCTCCACCGCCAGCGACTCCGCCCCCCTCCAGTACGTCGCCCCCTACTCCGGCGCCGCCATGGGCGAGTACTTCATGAGCAAGGGCAAGGACGTGCTCATCGTCTACGACGACCTCTCCAAGCACGCCGTGGCCTACCGGACCCTGTCCCTGCTCCTCAAGCGGTCTCCCGGCCGTGAGGCCTACCCCGGCGACGTGTTCTACCTGCACTCCCGGCTGCTGGAGCGGGCCTGCCGCCTGACCAAGGAGTACGGCGGCGGCTCCATGACCGCCCTGCCCATCATCGAGACCCAGGCCGGCGACGTGTCCGCCTACATTCCCACCAACGTCATCTCCATCACCGACGGCCAGATCTATCTGGAAAACGACCTCTTCTTCGCCGGCCAGCGGCCCGCCGTCAACGTGGGCCTCTCCGTGTCCCGTGTGGGCGGCTCCGCCCAGACCCGGGCCATCAAGAAGACCGCCGGCACCCTGCGTATCGACTTGGCCCGGTTCCGGGAGCTGGAGGTGTTTACCCAGTTCGCCTCCGACCTGGACAGCGCCACCCAGCAGACCCTGGACCACGGCCGCCGGCTGCTGGAGCTTTTGAAGCAGCCCCTCTACCACCCCATGCCGGTGAGCCGCCAGGCCATCATCCTCTATGTGGCCACCAACGGCCTTGTGGACGATGTGCCCCTGGACAAGGTGCGTTCCTTCGTCCTGGACTTCGCCCAGGAGATGGAGAACGAGCACGCCGACGTGGTGGAGGAGATCCAGTCCACCGGCAATCTGAGCGGTCCCGCCATTGAGACCATCCGCTCCGTGCTGGAGGACGCCAAGAAGCGGGTGAGCGCCACATGGCAAGCATAAAGGAGATCCGGACCCACATCAGGAGCGTGGAGCAGACCCTGAAGATCACCAACGCCATGTATCTCATCTCCTCCTCCAACCTGCGCAAGGCCCGGAAGCAGCTCAATGATGTGGAGCCTTACTTTCAGAAGATCGAGTCTACCCTCTCCGATATCCTCTACCACTCCGCGGAGATCAACCACCGCTTTTTCGACAAGCGGCCGGAGATCCCGCCGGAGAAGCGGAAGGTGGGCTACATCGTGGTGGCCGGCGACAAGGGTCTGGCCGGCGCCTACAACCACAACATCCTCAAGCTGGCGGAGGAGAAGATGGCGCAGACCGCCAACCCCAGCCTCTTCGTGGTGGGACAGGCGGGCCGCTCCTACTTTCAGGAGCACGGCGTCCCCATCGATGTGGAGTTCCTCTACACCGCCCAGAATCCCAATGTGGGCCGGGCACGGGACATCGCCGAGCTGATGATGGACCTCTATCTGGAGGGCAAGCTGGACGAGGTCTATATCCTCTTCACCAAGATGATCAACACCTTCCGCATGGAGCCCACCGTCCACCGGCTGCTGCCCCTGGAGCGGGACTCCTTCCCGGTCTACGACAGGAACCGGGACAGCTCCAACCGGGACGTGGTCTACATCCCCTCGGTGAAGGCGGTCATGGACCGCCTGGTCCCCGGCTACATCAAGGGCGACATCTTCGGCGCCCTGGTGGAGTCCTACTGCTCGGAGCAGAACGCCCGGATGACCGCCATGAAGTCCTCCAGCGACAACGCCCGGGCCATGCTGCAGAGCCTGAACCTCTCCTACAACCGGGCCCGTCAGGCCGCTATCACCCAGGAGATCACCGAGGTGGTGGGCGGCGCCCAGGCGGCCCTATAGCCGTCCAGGGGGGACAAAATCCCCCTAAATACGGCGGCAGTTCCAGAAGAAACTGCCGTCGATACCCCCCTCACCCGCGCACGGCGCGGGTGGTTGCGGCCGCCGCGGCCGCAAGTTGAGGTGTGCTGCGCAGGCGCATGTCCTGCTCCGCACGGATTACGTTTTTTCCAATGCTGAACGCCCGAAAGGGGATTACCATATGAGTCAAAACAAAGGGACAATCGTACAGGTCATGGGCCCTGTGGTGGATGTGGCCTTTACCGGCGGCGTCCTGCCCGAGATCAAGGAGGCCCTGGAGGTGGAGCTGGACGGCAAGCGCCAGGTCATGGAGGTGGCCCAGCACACCGGCGGCGACACCGTCCGCTGCATTATGCTCTCCCCCAGCGAGGGCCTGGGCCGGGGCATGGAGGTCACCGCCACCGGCGCCCCCATCTCCGTGCCCGTGGGCGAGGGCGTCCTGGGGCGCATGTTCAACGTCCTGGGCGACGCCATCGACGAAAAGGGCCCGGTGAAGACCAGGGAGACCTGGTCCATCCACCGCCAGCCCCCCGCCTTTGAGAACCAGCGCCCCGTGGTGGACATCTTCGAGACCGGCATCAAGGTCATCGACCTGCTGGCACCCTACGCCAAGGGCGGCAAGATCGGCCTCTTCGGCGGTGCCGGCGTGGGCAAGACGGTGCTCATCCAGGAGCTCATCCACAACATCGCCACCGAGCACGGCGGCTACTCCATCTTCACCGGCGTGGGCGAGCGTACCCGGGAGGGCAACGACCTGTGGCGGGAGATGACCGAGTCCGGCGTCATTGAGAAGACCGCTCTGGTCTTCGGCCAGATGAACGAGCCCCCGGGAGCCCGTATGCGGGTGGCCCTCACCGGCCTCACCATGGCCGAGTACTTCCGGGATCAGGAGAAGCAGGACGTCCTGCTCTTCATCGACAACATCTTCCGCTATGTCCAGGCCGGCAGTGAGGTCTCCGCCCTCATGGGCCGGATGCCCTCCGCCGTGGGCTACCAGCCCACCCTGGCCAACGAGATGGGCGCCCTCCAGGAGCGCATCACCTCCACCAAGGACGGGTCCATTACCTCGGTCCAGGCGGTGTACGTCCCCGCCGACGACCTCACCGACCCCGCCCCCGCCACCACCTTTGCCCACCGGGACGCCACCACCGTCCGCT
>CAUBHZ010000087.1 GCA_958435885.1 uncultured Intestinimonas sp.
CGGCCAGCTCGCCGCCGGTGAGCACGAAGTCGCCGATGGAGATCTCCTCGTCCACGCACTCCTCGATGAACCGCTCGTCGATGCCCTCATAGTGGCCGCACACCAAAATCAGGTGGTCGTAGTCCCGGAGGAGGCGCTTGGCCTCGGTCTGGGTAAAGGTCTTGCCGGCGGGGGAGAGGAAGATGGTGTGGCCGGGACCGTAGGTGTCGGTGATGTGCTTCCAGCACTGGTAGAGGGGGTCGGCCTGCATCACCGCTCCGTGGCCACCGCCGTAGGGGTAGTCGTCCACCTGCTTTTGTTTATTTAAGGTGTAGTCCCGGATCTGGTGGGCCTCGATGCGCAGGATGTCCCGCTCCTGGGCCCGACCCAGGATGGACTCGTTCATCATGTCTCCCACGGTCTCGTCGAAGAGGGTCATGATGTCGATACTATACATCGCTGGCCATCCCCTCGATGAGCTTGACCCGGATGAAACCGCCGTCCACGTCGATCTCCTTGACGAACTCGTCCACGGCGGGGATCATATACTCCTTGCCGCCGCCCCGGACCACGTAGACCTCGTGGGCGGGAGGGGTGAGGATGTCGTGGATGGTGCCCAGCACGGCCCCTGTCTCGTGGTCCCGGACCTCCAGGCCCATGAGGTCGGCCAGGAAGTGGCGGCCGTCGGGGAGCTCCACGCCGGTGCGGTCGATGGAGAGGGTCTTGCCCTTCAGGCGCATGGCGGCGTTCACGTCGGTAATCCCCTCCAGCCGGGCCAGCACGTTGCCCTTGTGGGGCCGGGCGGCCAGGACCTTGATGGGGGCGCCGTCTATATATAAGGTAGAGAAGGAGCAGAGGAACTCCGGGGAGTCGCACCAGGGGACGATCTTCACCTCGCCCTGGATGCCGTGGGTGTTGACGATCTGCCCGGCCTCCAGAAATTTGTTTTTCATATGGTGTAGTCCTTTCCGGCCTGACGGCCCAATGAAAGAAAAAGCGGCGGGAGCAAGTCCCGCCGCTTTTCAGTCGACGATCTCGACGGAAACCCTGGTTCCCTTCCGCTGGGCCACAGAGCGCATCAGGGTGCGGATCTCCTTTGCGATGCGGCCCTGACGGCCGATGACCTTGCCCATGTCCTCAGGGGCTACCCGAAGCTCCAGCAGAGTCTCGCCGTCCCCCTGGGTCTCGGTGACCGAAACGGCCTCCGGGTGCTCCACAAGGTTCTGAGCCACATAGGTGAGAAGCTCTTTCATGTGCGCCTCCCGCCGGCTTACACGCCGGCCTTTTTCAGCAGAGCCTTCACGGTCTCAGTGGGCTGAGCGCCGGTCTTGATCCAGGCCTGAGCCCGCTCCACGTCCACCTTCAGCTCGGCGGGATCGGTGGTGGGGTTGTAAATGCCGATCTCCTCGATGAAACGGCCGTCACGGGGATAGCGGGAGTCGGCCACCACGATGCGGTAGAAGGGAGCCTTCTTGGCGCCCATACGACGCAGTCTGATTTTAACCATGTATCGTCACCTCCAAATGATCTTTCAAAATTCCTTATATGGCAGTACCCGACGGGTACGGACCAACTTATCCGAAGGGGAAGCCCTTGAACTTCCCCAGCCGGCTCATGCGCCGGGCCATTTTGCCGCCGGCCATGCCGGCCATCTGCTTGGTGAGCTGCTGCATCTGTTCGAACTGCTTCAGGAGCCGGTTCACGTCCACCACCTGGGTGCCGCTGCCGGCGGCGATGCGCTTTTTCCGGCTGCTGTTGAGGATGGAGGGATTTTCCCGCTCGGCGGGGGTCATGGACAGGATGATGGCCTCGGTTTTGCCCAGGGCGTTCTTGTCCAGGTCGGCCCCTTCCAGGGCCTTGGCATCCACGCCGGGGAGCATCCCCGCCAGGTCGGCGATGGAGCCCATATTCTTGAACTGCTGCATCTGCTCATAAAAATCCGTCAGGGTGAGACGGTTTTTCTTCATTTTCTCCTGGAGCTCGGCGGCCTTCTTCATGTCGAAGGACTGCTGGGCCTTTTCGATGAGGGAGAGCACGTCGCCCATGCCCAGGATGCGGGAGGCCATGCGGTCGGGGTGGAAGATCTCCACCTGGTCCAGCTTCTCGCCCACGCCCACGAACTTGATGGGCTTGCCGGTGACGGCCTTGATGGAGAGGGCCGCGCCGCCCCGGGCGTCGCCGTCCAGCTTGGTGAGCATGACGCCGGTGATGTCCAGGGCCTCGTCGAAGGCCTTGGCGGCGTTCACCGCGTCCTGGCCGATCATGGCGTCCACCACCAGGAGGATCTCGTCGGGGTCCACCGCCGCCTTCATGACCTTGAGCTGATCCATCAGCTCCTCGTCCACGTGGAGGCGGCCGGCGGTGTCCAGGAACACCAGGTCGTTGCCGTGCTTGCGAGCATGCTCAATGGCGGCCTTGGCGATGTCCACCGGGTCGGCCTGCCCCATCTGGAAGACGGGGATGTCCAGCTGCTCGCCCACCACCTCCAGCTGATGGATGGCGGCGGGGCGGAAGGTATCGCAGGCGGCCAGGAGAGGACGCTTGCCGTTCTGCTTTTTCATAAAACCGGCCAGCTTGGCGCAGTTGGTGGTCTTGCCGGCGCCGTTGAGGCCGACGACCATCACCACCGTGGGCGGCTTGGAGGAGATGTTGAGCTTGGCGCTCTCGCCGCCCATGAGGGCGGTGAGCTCCTCGTTGACGATCTTGACAATCATCTGCGCAGGGGTCAGACTCTCCAGCACGTCGGCGCCGATGGCCCGCTCGGTCACCGTCTTGGTGAACTCCTTGACCACCTTGTAGCTGACGTCGGCCTCCAGCAGGGCCATGCGGATCTCCTTCATGGCGTCCTTGACGTCGTTTTCGGAGAGGCGCCCCTTGCCCCGGAGCTTTTTGAACGCGTTGGAGAGTTTTTCGGTCAATCCTTCAAATGCCATAGGTCACTCCTGGATCAGGGTGTCGGCCAGGGACTTGATGCGCCCGGCCAGGGTCTCCAGCTCGTCGCTGCCCAGCTTGGCGTCGTTCAGGTCCAGGACCTTCTGGGCGCAGTCGGCCAGCTCCCGGAGCTGGCCCTGCATGGTGTGGAACCGGCGGATGAGGCCGGTCTTGTCCTCGATCTCGGTGAGGTAGGCCTCCGCCCGGACGATGACGTCCCGGACGCCCTGGCGGGTGATGCCGTAGTTCTCGGCGATCTCGGCCAGGGAGAGGTCCTCGTTGTAATAGAGGTCGTAAAACTCCTTCTGACGGTCGGTGAGCAGGTCGCCGTAGAAATCGTAGAGCATTGCCATCCGGTAGGCCTGGTTCTTCATCGCGGCACCTCCGTTCCGTCTTGTAAAGTTCGGCAGCTTTACACGAGTAGTATGATACAACATTTCCCGCCGGCTGTCAAGTGAAAATCCCGTCAAATCCAGGTCGTCTTCTTATGAAAACTGCTCAGCGGAGGCCGGCAAACCGTGTGCGCCGGTGTGTGCGGGAAAATCCGTTCATTTCCGCACACCCGGCCAAGGGGTTCCGTGGTATACTAAATAAAAATCCATATCATGGGATTTGAGGTGGAGATATGCAGCTCTTCAGCCAGTACCTCCGGGACCTGATGCAGGTCAGGCAGATGAATATTTCAGCCCTGGCGCGGCTGTCCGGCGTGGAGCGGACGGCCCTCTCCAAGACCCTGGCGGGCCAGCGGGTGCTGCCCTACGACGCCCTGGATGGCCTCATTTACCACCTGCGCCTGACCCCGGACGAGGAGGGGCGGCTGCGGGACTGCTACGACGCCCAGTTTGAAAAGGAGGGCATCCGCCGCTCCCGGGCCATGGTGGGACGGATGTTCGCCGACCTGGCCGAGCTGGACTTTGCCCCGCCGGCCTTTGAGGAGAGCCGGCTGCTGCTGGACCTGGAGGGCTACGCCGGGCGGCGGTCCATCTTCAACGGGACCACCAACGTGCAGCCCCTGCTGCGGATGGTGCTCTCCCAGGAGCTCATCCGGCCGGACGCCCGGGTGGAGCTGACAGTGCCGCCCACCGACGCCTTCCTGGCGGGGGAGCTGCTGCGCCGGTATCTGGATGGCCGCATGGGGGCGGAGGTGCGGCAGATCATCGCCTTTGACGCCTCCGGGGCGGCGGAGGACATCAACCTCCACAATCTGGGGTGCTTTTGCAGCATTTTCCCCATCTGCCTGCTGTCCAAGCGGCACTACCATCCCTACTACTATTACGACGACACCCTGGCCGCCCGGTATACCGACCCCTACCCCTATTTCCTGGTGACACACAGCTGTGTGGTCTGCCTCTCGGAAAGCGGGAGCCAGGCCATGCTCCTGCGGGGGGAGGACCAGGTGGAGGGCTACCACCGTCACTTCCAGACCCTGCTGGAGCGGTGCCATCCCCTGATCCAGTACACCGCCGACCCGGTGGAGATTTTGGAGTCCTACGACGGCTGCACCGACGACGACGGCTTCTACATGGTCATGGACCAGCCCTGCTTCGGCCGGTTCTACGACGAGGCCACCATCGGCCGGTACCTGCGGCCGGAGCTGCCCTTCCACGACCGGCTGGAGGAGGTGGCCCGGAAGAGGTTCGGGCGGCTGCGGTCGGTGGAGCGGTTCTACACCCTCTTTACCCGCAGCGGGGTGGAGCGGTTCTGCCGGACCGGTTCCCTGGACGACTTCCCGGTGGCTTTTGTGGCGCCCTTTCCCCCGGAGATGCGGCGGCAGCTGCTGAATGCCCTGGCCGGGCACATCCGCAGCGGGGACATCACCGGCCGCATCCTGTCGCCGGGGGTATTTCCCGACTACCTGAGCATGACCACCTCCCAGCGTGCCGGGGTGGGCTTCTTCACCACGGAGTACTTCCCCCTCCAAGACGGCTTCTGCTCCGTCCAGGTGAAGGAGCCCGATCTGTGCCGGGCCTTCCACGGCTGGCTCACCCATCTGCCCGCCAGCACCCAGGCTTTGGGGGCGGAGGAGACGGCGGAAGAGCTGGAGGCGCTGGGGAGGACCTGCGGGACATGAGAAAAGGAGAGAGGAATATGAGAGAGGAAAAGAGACGGGTCCTGAGCATCCTGACCGCCCTGGCCCTGACCCTGGGGCTGTGCACCCCCCTGGGCGGGCTGCTGCCGGAAGCGGAGGCGGCGGAGATCGTGGATTCCGGGCAATGCGGCGCTGGGCTGACCTGGAAATTTGACAGTAATGGTACGATGACCATCAGCGGAACCGGTGAAATGTACTATTATTATGATTATGGAATTCCTTGGAATGATTACAGGGCGCAGATAAAAAAACTTGTCGTTGAATCCGGTGTTACCTCCATCTATGACAATACCTTTGATGACTGCTACAATATGGAATCGCTGACGATTGCCGATACGGTCACCTATATTGGCGATGGTGCCTTTGAAGACTGCAAAAAACTTCGTGAAGTATACTTGCCTGACAGCATTACAGAATTAGGCTCTGATGTTTTTAACAATTGTATATCATTGGAGTCTGTAAATATTCCCAGCCGTATCACTACGATTCCCAGCGACGCGTTTTCATGTTGCTGCTTTTCTTCCATTGTTATACCAGATACCGTGACAAACATTGGTAATGGGGCGTTTGACGCCGTTTCTGAGCTTAGCAGCATCACATTACCAGATGGTTTGACCTGGATGGGTGAATTTGCATTTTCAAGTACTGATCTGGAAAGTATTCGTATTCCGGATGGGATGACTGAGATTGCCCAAAACGCATTTATGAGCTGCGACAAACTAAAAACAGTTATTTTGCCAAAGAGTATTACAGATATCGGATGGAATGCATTCGCGGGCTGCTCCAGTATTCGGGATGTATATTTTGCCGGCAGCGAAGAAGAATGGGATGCGATAGAGGTCGGATTGTACAATCAGCAGCTGCTTAATGCAACGATTCACTATAACTCTACAGGACCGGGTTCTGAATCTGAGCCTGAAGTTCCCACTTCCTTCATCCCAACCCCCATCTTGGATGATCCTACCTGTACGGAGGAGGGGGTGTCCCTCTCCTGGACCCTGCCCCTGGTGGTGCCGGGGGAGACCCACACCGTGGACGGCTTCTACATCCTGCGCAAGACCGCCGGCGGCAGCTACCAGCGCGTCGGCCAGGTGGGAGAGTATACCCATCTGTATGCGGACACGTCGGTCCAGGAGGGCCAGACCTACACCTATACCGTCCAGGCCTATTATCAGGACCGGACCGGGGACTATGACCAGAGCGGGAAGACCATCACGTGGGAAAGTAGCCCGCTGTCCATTTCCGAGGTGAACATTTCGGGCGGCTATCCGATGCTGCCCTTACAGGGAAAATCGGAAGTGCTGCTGACCCTGAAGGAACCCCTTCCTGAGCGTTACCTGGAGGGCGGAACGTTTACGGGTTCTGTCCGCCTCATGGCCGGGGGCCGCCTGCTGGCCAATGGGACGGAGGTAGCCTATGAGCCGGAGTATATGGACCTGTATGCCACCTTTTCTCCGGGGGCGGGAGGACACTTCCCGCCCAATACCGAGGCGGAGATCCAGGTGCTGAATGCGGAGGGGCGTGTGATCGGCCGCGCACCCTGTAAGACCTACTTCCAGCAGTGGTCAGTCGCCAACTTCAGCTCTAGCGATGCGCCTGTGCCCGAGCGGCTGATCTATCTGATGCTGTGGGGCGAAAACAGCGACGGATGGGGGTACGAGACCCGGGCCGACCAGTTGGTGGGCAGAGGGGCCCAGCCCGGCAAGGGCGGGTTCTGCTTTGGAATGGCGCTGGCCGTCTCGCTGGTCAACTGGCTTGGCACCTATGATTTTGGCGCATATGACATTTTGGATGAGACGGGCGATACCGTCCAGAAGCTGGCTCAGGTGGACATGGAGGGGGAATTTACCGGGATCAACGCGGTGGAATTTATCCAGCTGTGTCATATCGCCCAGTACCTCTGGCCCATCCAGGATGCGCTGGATGAAAACAAGTGGGATTACTCCGGGTTGCTCAAGGAGATTGACCGGTACAAGGCGGGAGAGTGTCCCATGCCCATCGCCTGGATCTCTGCTACGGACAGCAAAACCAAGGATAAGTCCAGCCATGCGCTGGGAGCTTATGATTACCGCCTCGATGGCGGGGATGCTTATATCCTGTGCTATGACTGTAATTTGCCGGGGGTACGCAAGGAGCTGAAGCTCTCCAATTACAAGGATTCGGGCAGCGCCGCATGGTCCTTTGAGACCCTGGGCTGGCAGGGTTCCCAG
>CAUBHZ010000088.1 GCA_958435885.1 uncultured Intestinimonas sp.
GGAACGGGGACGCCTCCAAAACCTACGGTGGGGCCTCCTACGCCTCCAACGGCGTGCCGGACATTGGCGCTGACACCATGATTACCAAATGCACCGGGGTGAGCACTACCGGCTGGGCCGATATGGTCATTGGTGAGGCCGTCTGGATGTCCGGTCACATCGGCATCTACATTGGGGACGGCCTGGCTGTGGAGTGTACCCCCAAGTGGGAGAACAAGGTGCAAATCACCGCCGTGGGGAACATAGGCAGCAAGGCGGGCTACAACACCCGCACCTGGACCAAGCACGGAAAACTGCCCTATGTGGACTACACGGGGGCCACTACGGGCGGGAACACCGGGGGCGCATCCCGGCCCTCCACGCCCTCTGGGAGCGCTCAGACGGCCTCTGTGGGCGATACGGTGACCTTTACCGGCACCAAGCACTATGTCAGCTCCAACTCCACCAACGGGGCCGCCTGCAAGCCCGGCAAGGCCAAGGTCACCGCCGTGGCCAAGAACGCCAAGCATCCCTACCACCTCATCAAAGTGGCGGGCGGCGGCTCCACGGTCTACGGCTGGGTGGACGCCGCTGACATCCAGGTGGAGGGGGCCGTCACCGTGGGTGCCAAGGTCAAGGTCAACAAGGGGGCCAAGACCTACACCGGCGGGAGCCTTGCCTCTTTCGTCTACAACAACACCTACACCGTCATGCAGATTGATGGCTCCCGGGTGGTCATCGGCCAGAATGGCACCGTGACCGCCGCTGTCAACATCAATGACCTCACCCCGGCCTGATAAGAAAGGAGAACATCATGGAAACTATTTTTGATTGGTCCGTTATTCTCAGCATCGTGGGCATCCTGGTGGTGGTCACCAACATCATCACCCAGGTGCTCAAAAAGCTCACCTGGGACAAGCTGCCCACCAACATCCTGGCGGTGCTCATCGCCATGGCCCTGACCCTGGCAGCATTTTTCGCCTACTGTGAAATCAAGGGCGTGGCTATCGTCTGGTACATGATTGTAGCCGCTGTGGTCCTGGGCTTTTTCGTGGCCTATGCGGCCATGTTTGGCTTTGATAAGCTGAAAGAGGCCATTGCCCAGCTTAACCAGAAAAAGATTGAATAAGTGCAAAAAAAAGCCGGAGAGGGTCAAACCTCTCCGGCTTTTTTTTATTCTCTTTACAGGGTATAGTCCCCGGCGGCTGCCCCGATCTGAGCGGACAACGCCCGAAAAGCATCTCCGGTTTTTGGCTCAAGATACCAAAAAGCCAGCATCCGCTCCCCATCCTGGGCGGTGTAATGGAACACGGCAAACCACTTGACGGCCTTGCCATGCGCTGTGGTGGCCGCCGTGCCGTGATACCGGGCCATGAAATTGCGCTCTGGCATCATTTCAAGGCCGGTCACCTTTTCCAGCGGGAGCGTGGCAGCTGGGCCATTTACCTGCTGGAACACCAGCCCGGCCTCAGTCTGCTCCATAAAACACGGGCCATCCTGGGAAAAGCCTCTCAGGCCCTCATAGTGCATCATGCGGACCCCTGCGGGGAGGTCCTTTTTCTTTTTGCCAAACAACATGCGGCATCGCCTCCTTTGTATCTCCATTGTAAGGTTAAGCCCTCATTGTGTCAAGTATTGGAGCCTAAAGTGACAATGACATATCAAAAGAGCACAATATAATTGACATTATGGAGGTGATGCTGGTGATAGCAGAACGGATAAAAGAACTCCGGCAGGCACGGGGCTGGACGCAAGCAGACCTTGCCCGGCGGTTGAACATAACCAGGAACGGCGTCAACTCCTGGGAGCAAGGGCTCTCTACGCCGTCCCCATCCTCTCTGGTTGACCTGGCCAAGCTGTTCTCTGTTTCAACGGACTATCTGCTGGGCATGGAGCCTTTACATACCGTGAATGTATCTGGCCTGGATGAGCGGGATGTGGCCATCCTTGCGGAACTGGCGGACCGGCTACGGAAAAGCAAGACGGAGGACTAAAAGACGCCTGGAGCAATCCGGGCATCTTTTTTTTCTTGACGATATACAACTAAAGTAGTATAATGAGGGCAACGGAGGTGAGCATGATGGACACCAAGAAAAACAGCAGACTGCAAAACACCCGCCTTGCCGCTGGACTTTCTCAATCCCAGCTGGCCGCCGCCACTGGGCTCAATGTGCGGACGCTCCAATGCTATGAACAAGGGGCCAAAGACATCAACAATGCCAAGTTAGCCACCCTCCTCAAGCTCTGTTTGGCGCTTGACTGCAAGCTGGGTGACATCCTGACGGATGAGGCCACGGTCAAGCTATTGGAGCAGTACATGGCAGCATAAACGGCAGATCAGAGCGGGGCGGCATCGCCCCGCTTTTCTCATTTTTGGAGGTGCAGCATGAACCACAAAGACGCAAAGCATTTTACCTGGGACCAACGCCTAACCCTGGAGCGGATGCTCAAAAAGGGATTTACAAAAGCCGCTATTGCCAGCGCTCTGGGCAAGTGTGAGCGGTCCATCTATTATGAGATCAACCGGGGCCTTTGCGTCCAGCAGACCTCTGGCTATGAGTTTATTGAGGTGTACTGCCCGGAGGTGGCAGAGCGGAGATACAGGGATTTTCTGAAAGAAAAAGGCCAGGACCTCAAAATTGGCAAGGACCACGCCCTGGCCCGGAGGCTGGAGGAGCTGGTCATGGTCCATGGCTTCGCACCCGGGGCCGCCCTGGCGGAGATCAGAAACAACGGAGAGGTCTATGACACCGTGATATGTGAAAACACGCTTTATAATTACATCTACCGGGGAGATGTTTTCCTCCAGCTCACACCGGAGCACCTGCACAATAAAGGCCGCCGCCACTACGCCGCAAACAGTAAACGGCAGGCCGCCAGGAGCTCCAACGGAAAAAGTATTGAAACCCGCCCCCAGGAGGTCAAGGCCCGGGGCAGCTTTGGGCATTGGGAGATGGACAGCATCATGGGGTGCAAGGGCTCCAAAAAAGCCCTCCTGGTCCTCACAGAGCGCCGGACACGCATGGGCATTGTGATGCTCCTGGAGGACCACACGGCGGCCAGCGTGGTCAAGGCCATCAACCGCCTGGAGCGCCGCTTTGGTAAACTGTTCTATAAACTTTTCAAGTCAATCACTGTGGACAATGGCTGTGAGTTTCAGGACTTCGAGGGCATAGAGGCCGCCCACCGGCGCAAGGGCAAGCGGACCGTGGTGTTTTTCTGTCACCCATACAGCGCCTTTGAGCGGGGCTCCAATGAGAACATGAACAGGCTGATTAGACGATTTTTCCCAAAAGGCACCAGCTTTGACACCGTGACGCCGGAGGAAGTGAGGGCAGCAGAAAAATGGGTGAATAGCTACCCCCGCAAGCTGCTGGGGTGGCAATCGGCGGCCACGCTCTTTGAGAAAGAGCTCCTCTCCGCCTGACAGGGAATAAGAAAAGCAGCCGGATGAGATTAACCCATCCGGCTGGCTTGCCATGTTATTTTATTGTGAAAACGCCCAATAAGGGCGCTTTTTATTTATGCGCTTTGCTGTTTTTTCTTGACTTATGCAAATTTCTATTGACTTTTAGCCGCCCGTGCCTCTCTTTTCCTTCCCTTTACGGCGGCTATACCAGAAGTATATCTCCCCTTTTCCAAGCGTCCTGTCCCGACCCGTCACCTTCTTCCGCTTTTTCCCTCTGTCTGGTAAAAATCCTGATTTGACTTCGTTTATCCCCTAACCCTTTACTTTTTGAACACTCTATTTCCATGATAATAGTTGACATAAATCATATCCATAAGCCGTATTTACATCTAGTTATTCACACTTTGCACCGGGTTTTCCACCGGTCATCCCCCGCTTTACGCCGGGAATTTCCGCACTTTTGCACCGGCTTATCCACAACTTTCCCTTATCACTCCCGCCGGACCGGCTCCGCTCTTATTTACATAATATCGATTCCTGTCGAAAAATCCATACCAAACACATATGGGCATTTTTTCGAGTCCTCACCCCTGCGCCCCATCCAGCAGGCGTTTCTGCCGCCAGGCGCCGCTCTGCCAGCGGATAAGGAAGAGGACGGCCCGGATACACTCGTCCGCCGCCATAGCCACCCACAGGCCGGCCAGACCCCAGTCCAGCACCACGCCCAGAAAGAAGCTGCCGCCCACGCCCACCAGCCAGGCGTCAATGACACAGATGACGGTGGGGAAGCGGATGTCGCCGCAGGCCTGGAGAGCCCGGCACATGACCATATTCACCGCCCGGCCCAGCTCCAGGGGGATCTCGATGAGCATGATGGTGCCGGCCAGGGCCAGGATCTGGGGGTCTTTGGTGAAGATCCCGTAGACCGGCCGGGCCGCCAGCCAGAGGAGGACCGAAAGTCCGCCGGAGACCAGCACCGCCCCCCGCAGGGTGGACATGACCTGACGGTGGGTGGCCTCCATCTCCCGGGCACCCATGAGCCGGGCCACCACCACCTGGCAGGCCTGGGAGAGGGCGGAGCCGAACATGTAGGTGACGTTGGCGAAGATCATGGCATAGACCCGGGTATTGACCACGTAGGCGGCAAACTGGTTGCAGACGGCCTGGATGCAGATCTGGGAGCCGTTATAGGAGAGGGACTCGCTGCCGGTGGGCAGGCCGATGCCCAGGAGCTGCAGCATCTCCGCCTTGGGAAAGGGGTGCAGGTGCCGTCTGGAAATGAGCCCGGGGAAGCGCCGCCGGAACATGCTGGCGATGACTACCACTCCCACAAAGCGGCTCAGGCCGCTGGAGAGGGCCGCCCCTGCCACCCCCAGGGCGGGCAGCGGCCCCAGGCCATTGATGAGGATGTAGTTTCCGCCGATGTTCAGGCAGTTCATGAAGATGGAGACCACCATGGTCTCCCGCATCAGCTGGGCGCTGCGGAAAAAGGCGGTGAAGGTGAGGTAGACCGACTGGAAGACCATACCGGCGCCGATGATGCGCATGTAGAGGCAGGTCTCTTCAAAGATCAGCTCGTGGACCCCCATGAGCCGGAAGATGGGACCGCAGCCCAGGATGAGCAGCAGACTCACCGCCAGGCCGAAGATCAGGTTCATCACCAGGGCCGCGGTGCAGGTCCGACCCACCCGCTTGGTGTCACCGGCCCCCAGGTACTGGGACACCAGGATCATGGCGGCGGTGCACACCACCGAGAACACCAGCAGCAGCAGGTTGGTGATCTGGTTGGCGTTGCCGATGGCGCCCACCCCGTTGGGGTCCCGCCAGCCCACCATGATCTGGTCGGCGTTGCCCACCAGCATCTGGAGCAGCAGCTCCACAAAAATGGGCCAGGACAGGCTCAATACATCTTGTTTTTTCGCTTTCATGGCTTTCCTCTCCTCCGGACGCAGAACGGGAGCCCGGAGTCCCCGCCCTGGCCGGGCGGGATCTTCGGGCTCCCATCTCAACGCGTCGCTGCGCCGCTGGGGCGTTTTTTCAGGCTCAGATATTGCCGAACTCCTCAAAGAAGCGGTCGTGGATGACCTGGACGGCGGTATCGGCGTCGCACTTGTCCACCAGGACGGACACCTTGATCTCACTGGTGGAGATCATGTGGATGTTGATGCCGGCGTTGTAGAGGGCCTCGAACATGAGGGAGGCCACGCCGGGGTTGTTGATCATGCCCGCGCCCACGATGGAGACCTTGGCGATCTCGTCGGTGACGTCGATGTGGTCGAAGCCCAGAACGCCCTGCAGGTCGGTCATGACCTGCTTGGCCTTCTCCATGTCGTCCAGGTCCACGGTGAAGCTGATGTCCTTGGTGTTGTTGCGGCCGATGGACTGGAGGATGATGTCCACGTTGATCTTGTACTTGGCCAGGGCGGAGAACATCCGGAAGGCGGTTCCCGGCTTGTCGGGCAGGCCGACGAGGGCCAGACGGGCAATATTCTTATCCTTGGCGATGCCGCTGACATAGGGCTTTTCCATGGTTTTCGCAACCTCCTTGACTTTTGTCCCGGGCTGGCCGGAGAAGCTGGAGAGGACCTCCAGATTCACATTGTACCGCTTCGCCATCTCCACGGAGCGGTTGTGCAGGACCTGGGCGCCCAGGGTGGCCAGCTCCAGCATCTCGTCATAGGTAATCTCATCCAGCTTCCGGGCGCCCTTCACATGACGGGGATCGGCGGTATAGACGCCGTCCACGTCGGTGTAGATCTGGCACAGGTCGGCGTGGAGGGCGGCGGCCAGGGCCACCGCCGAGGTGTCCGAGCCGCCCCGGCCCAGGGTGGTGATGTCGCCGTACTTGTTGATGCCCTGGAAGCCGGTGATGATGACGATCTTCTTCTTGTCCAGCTCGGCCAGGATGCGCTCGGAGCGGATGCTCTTGATCCGGGCGGCGCTGTAGACGGAGTTGGTCTTGAAGCCCGCCTGCCAGCCGGTGAGGGAGACCACCGGGTAGCCCATGGCCTCGATGGCCATGGCGCACAGGGAGCAGGAGATCTGCTCGCCGGTGGAGAGGAGCATGTCCATCTCCCGTTTGGAGGCCCTGGGATTGATCTCGCCGGCCTTGGCGATAAGGTCGTCGGTGGTGTCGCCCTGGGCGGAGAGGACCACCACCAGGCTGTGGCCCCGGCGGTAGGTCTCCGTAATGATGCGGGCCACGTTGCGGATGCGGTCGGCGTCCGCAACAGAGGTCCCGCCGAATTTCTGTACAATGAGTGCCATGGTATATGTACCCCCTAAGCGTTTATGGGAAAAGGGGAGCCTGCCGGGCTCCAACCCAGTCTATGCCCTCACTCCAGGACCCGGAACACCGACTGGGGCTTCAGCTCCCCCAGGGCGCCGTCCAGCTGGGCGCGGGTCATGGGCCCGGTGAGGAAGGCCACCTCGTCGGCGGGCGCCCCGGGCCGGGAGAGCAGGCTGGCGCCGGGCACCGCCCGGGCGGCCTCCACCGGTCCCTGGGCCCGCACATACCAGCGGAAGGGCACGTTTTCCGGTCCCACCACCACGTCGTCGCCGCCGGGACCCCACTCGATCCGCTTCCGGGAACGGATGTGCCGGGCGGCATCCATGACGTCGGCCACCACGGCAGAGGCGGTGGGCAGCTTGCCGGCGCCCCGGCCGTAGAACATCACATCGTCCACGGCATCTCCGTGCAGGAATATGGCATTGAAAGAATCCCTGACGGATGCAAGGGGATGATCCTGGGCAATGATCATCGGATGCACGGCCACTTCAATCCCTCCTTCTGTATTATGGGCAACCCC
>CAUBHZ010000089.1 GCA_958435885.1 uncultured Intestinimonas sp.
CCGCCGAGTGCACCCCGGAGTATCTGCTGCAGTTTGCCTTCATGGGCTCCTACTACGCCGAGCGGGTCCTGGGCCGGCCCGAGCCCAAGGTAGGCCTCCTCAACATCGGGGTGGAGCCCTCCAAGGGCACCGACCTCCAGCGGGAGGCCTACGCTCTCCTCACCAAGGCCGGCCAGGAGGGACGCATCAACTTCGTGGGCAACATCGAGGCCCGGGAGGCCGTCTACGGCGAGGTGGACGTCATCGTGGCCGACGGCTATTCGGGCAACATCTTCCTCAAAACCATGGAGGGCACCGGCGGCTTTATGGCCAAGGAGCTCAAGGCCATGTTCAAGAAGAACCTCATCACCAAGCTGGGCGCCCTGTGCGTCAAGGACGGCCTCATGAACTTCAAGAAGCTCATGGACGCCGGTGAGGTGGGCGGCACCGCCCTGGTGGGCATCTCCAAGCCCGTCATCAAGGCCCACGGCTCCTCCAACGACTACGCCATCAAGAACGCCATCCGCCAGGCCGCCACCTTCGCCGGCTCCGGCATCATCGAGGATGTGGTGGAGAACATCGACCATATGCGCCTGGAAAAGCCCTCCGAGAGCGGGGGCAAAGGGGAAATTTAAAATAAGCTATTGACAGTGCGGGAAAATATCCCTATTATGTGTGTGTAAATAATCCTGTCTAAGGAGTCGATCGAAACATGATTTTTGAGAAGCTGTGTGACCTCATCTCTGAGCAGTTCGGCGTGGAGGCCGACACCATCACCATGGATACCACCTTCACGGACGACCTGGGCGCCGATTCTCTGGACATCGTGGAGCTGTCCATGGCCCTGGAGGAGGAGTTTGGTGTGTCCGAGATGAGCGAGGAGGACATTGCCGGCATCGCCACTGTGGGCGACCTGGTGAACTATCTCCAGAACAAGCTGGACGCCTGAGCAGACATGACTGGGAGGGCCCCGCTTCGGCGGGGCCTCTCTTTGCGTATAGGGAGGTGGAACAGACATGGAAAAACTGGAAGAAAAGCTGGGCTATACCTTTCATGACCGTCGGCTGCTGGAGAACGCTCTGACCCACAGCTCCTACGCCAACGAGAACAAGAGCAAGGGCGAGACCAGCAACGAGCGGCTGGAGTTTCTCGGTGACTCCGTGCTGGGGATGGTGGTGGCAGACCATCTCTACCGCACCCATCCGGACATGCCCGAGGGTGAGCTCACCCGGACCCGGGCGGCTCTGGTGTGCGAGGACAGCCTGGTGGAGGTGGCCGCCCAGCTGAAGCTGGGTGAGTACCTGAAGCTGGGCCGGGGCGAGGACGCCGGCGGCGGCCGGAAGCGGCCCTCCATCCAGGCCGACGCGGTGGAGGCGGTCATCGCCGCCGTGTACCTGGACGGCGGTATCGGCTCCGCCCGGAAGCTCATCACCAACTTCATCCTGACCAACAACGAGCGGGAGCAGGAGGGGGCGGTCCGGGACTTCAAGACGGCCCTCCAGGAGCTGGTGCAGCGGGAGAGCGGCCAGGTGCTGAGCTACCGCCTCATGGGCGAGAGCGGCCCCGACCACGCCAAGGTCTTCTCCGTGGAGGTGGACCTGAACGGGCAGCCCATCGGTGCCGGCGAGGGCCGCAGCAAAAAGGAGGCCGAGCAGAACGCCGCCAAGGCCGCCATGGCCAAGCTGAAGGCGGAGAGTTGAGCGGCAGTGTGAGAGCGGGCGGGCCGTCGAGGACGCCGGACAGGGAGGGCATTCCTTCTGACCGGCGCTCTCGACGCCCCGTCGTCTCATATGCGGGGGTGAGATCCCCTTTATCAGAGAGACTGGAGGAACCGTATTTTGGAGAAAGAACGCGAAAAATTTTCGTCCCGGCTGGGCTTCATTCTGATCTCGGCCGGCTGCGCCATCGGCCTGGGCAATGTGTGGCGCTTCCCCTATATCGTGGGCCAGTACGGCGGCGCCGCCTTCGTGCTGGTGTACCTGTTTTTTCTGGTCATCATGGGTCTGCCCATCATGGTCATGGAGTTCTCCGTGGGCCGGGCCAGCCAGAAGAGCATCCTCTGCTCCTTCCAGAAGCTGGAGCCCAAGGGGACCAAGTGGCACTGGTACGGCTGGTTCGGCATGGCGGGCAACTACCTGCTCATGATGTACTACACCACCATCGCCGGCTGGCTCATCCTGTATTTTATTAAAATGCTCAAGGGCGACTTCGTGGGCCTGGACACCGCCGGGGTATCGGCTGAGTTCGGCGCCGTCACCGCCGACCCGGTGATCCAGACTGTCTTCGTGGCCCTGGTGGTGGTCCTGGGCATGCTGGTGTGCAGCCGCGGCCTGAAAAACGGCGTGGAGAAGATCAACAAGGCCATGATGCTCTGCCTGCTCTTCCTGCTGGTGGTGCTGGCCATCCGGGCCGTCACCCTGCCCGGCGCCGCCGCCGGCCTGGAGTTCTACCTCAAGCCCAACTTCCAGAACCTGCTCTACGACGCCCAGGGCAAGTTCCGCCTGGGCGAGGCCGTCTACGCCGCCATGGGTCAGGCCTTCTTCACCCTGAGCCTGGGCATCGGCGCCATGGCCATTTTTGGCAGCTACATCGGCCGGGAGCGCAGCCTCATGGGCGAAGTCATCAACATCACCATCCTGGACACCTTTGTGGCCTTCGTCTCCGGCCTCATCATCTTCCCCTCCGCCTTCGCCTTCGGGGTGCAGCCCGACGCCGGCCCCAACCTGATCTTCGTCACCCTGCCCAACATCTTTAACGAGATGCCCGGCGGATGGCTGTGGGGCGCCCTCTTCTTCGTGTTCATGTCCTTCGCCGCCATGAGCACCGTCACCGCCGTCTTTGAGAACATCATCTCCTGCTGGATGGACCGGTGGCAGGTGCCCCGGAAGAAGGCGGTGTGGGCCAACCTGGTGCTGATCTTGGTGCTCAGCCTGCCCTGCCTGCTGGGCTTCAACCTCCTCTCCGGCTTCCAGCCCTTCGGGGCGGGCACCGGCGTGCTGGACCTGGAGGACTTCATCGTCTCCCAGAACCTGCTGCCCCTGGGCTCTCTGCTCTACCTGCTGTTCTGCGTGGTCTCCAGGAAGTACGCCTGGGGCTATGAGAACTTCCTGAAGGAGGCCGACCAGGGCAAGGGCGTCCGGTTCCCCGCCCGGCTGCGGCCCTATTTCACCTTTATCCTGCCCCTCATTGTTCTGGCCATTTTTGTGCTGGGCTACCGGGAAAAGTTCTTCTAATTGTCGAAAAAAGTCGGTCCTGTCTGCGCAAATGGCGCGGACAGGACCGTTTTTTTGCCCTCCGCGCCGCGGAGAAAAAGGCGGAAAGGCCTGGGAATACTGGCTTTCAGGCTTGCGGCCGGAGGGGGAAGGTATTATAATGGGACCGGATATGATAAAGATAAAAAGAACGCCGGAAAGGATGAGCGGAATGGATGAGGAGCGGACCAACGTACCGCTGGGGCGCACCCATGACACGATCCTGATCGTGGACGACGACGAGATGAACCGTGCGATTCTGGAAAACATCTTTGCTTCCCACTACAAGGTGGCGGAGGCTGACAACGGGCGGTCCGGTCTGGAGGAGATCCTGAGCCACAGGGACCGGCTGTGCGCGGTGCTTTTGGATGTGGTGATGCCGGAGATGGATGGCCTCCAGGTGCTGCGGCGGCTGAAGGAGGAGGGGATTCCCACCCAGATCCCCATTTTCCTCATCACGGCGGAGGCCAGGGATACCACCATGCGGGAGGCCTATGAGCTGGGGGTCATGGACGTCATCAGCAAGCCGGTCATCCCCTATGTGGTGGACCGGCGGGTGAAGTCGGTGGTGGAGCTCTACCAGGCCCGGCGCCGGCTGGGCAATGTGGTGGAGCGGCAGCAGTCGGAGCTGCTGCGCCAGGCGCAGCAGATTATCGAGCTCAACCGGGGCATGATCGAGTCCCTCTCCGCCGCCATCGAGTTCCGCAACGGTGAGTCGGGGGAGCACGTCCGGCGCATCCACAACATCACCCGGTACATGCTCACCCAAACCCGGCTGGGGGAAGGGCTCACCCCGGAGGAGATCGACTCCATCGCCCTGGCGGCCATCACCCACGACGTGGGCAAGATCGCCATCCCGGACGCCATCCTCAACAAGCCCGGACGGCTGACGCCGGAGGAATTTGAGATCATGAAGACCCACACCGTCCAGGGAGAGCGGATGCTGGAGCACATCCCCCAGCTCAAAGAGCACGGGGCCTACCACTACGCCTGCGACATCGCCCGCCACCACCACGAGCGGTGGGACGGCCGGGGCTACCCCGACGGGCTGAAGGGGGATGAGATCTCCCTGTGGGCCCAGATCGTCTCTCTGGCCGATGTGTACGACGCCCTGGTGAGCAAGCGGGTCTATAAGGATGCCTTCCAGCGGGAGGAGGCCCTGAAGATGATCCGGGAGGGGAAGTGCGGGGTTTTCAACCCGGCGCTGCTGGAGCAGTTTTTCGCGGTGGAGCAGGAGATCTGGAAGTTTTACGGGACCGACGGGGAGGTATAACGGATATGGAAGCGGAAAAGCGTACCCGCCTGGAGGCGGCGGGGATCGACGTGGGAAGCGCGCTGGAGCGCTTTATGGGCAGCGACGCGCTGCTGGAGCGATTTTTGAAGAAATTCCTGGAGGACGCCAACTACGGAGCCCTCAAGGCAGCCCTGGACGCCGGTGACCGGGAGGGGGCGATCACGGCCTCCCACAGCCTGAAGGGCGTGTGCGGAAACCTCTCCATGACGGAGCTGTTCGACCTTTTCACCCGGCAGGTACAGCTGCTTCGGGAGGAGAAGGACGCCCAGGCCGCCGCTCTGATGCCGGACATCACCCGGGCCTATGACCGGGTGAGCCGGGCCATACAGGAGGGCTTTGGATGAAGGCCGCGGGACGGAGGCGGAGACGGATCTTCCAGCACGTGAGGACCAACCTTCTGGTCCTGCTGGCCTTTCTGGTCATCGGGGTGGTGTGTTACCATGTGCTGCGGGTGGATCTGCTGAAAAACGCCAAGGAGCTGGGGGCTTCACTGGCCAAGAGCTATGCCGCGGAGGAGCGGAACAATCTGACCGTCTATGAGACCCTCATCACCTTCGGTACGGAGGCCATCGACTGGCGGCTTCAGGAGAACGAGGACCCGGAGGATATCCAGTCCTGGATCTCCATGTATTTCCAGCGTCTCCAGAACGTACTGGGGGAGAAGGCGGTGGACCCCTATGCCGTCCTGAATGGTGAGATCCTGGCGGCCAACCCGTGGGAGGGCATGGAGTACTACGACCTGGAGGGCGCCGTCTGGTACCAGGGCGCCCTGATGGCCGGCGGCGATGTGATCTTCACCAACGTCTACACCGACTCCATATCCGGCGCACCGGTCATCACAGTGGCCCAGAAGTGCCGGAACTCCGATGCGGTGCTGGCCTTTGACGTCTTTCTGGAGGACTTCCAGCTGCACTCCAACATGCTGGACCTGCCGGAGGGGGCATCCTTTTTCCTCTGTGACACAGTGGGCAACTTGGTCTATCTCCAAACCGACGTCTCCGATGACCAGAACGAACTGGACGTCTATGTGAAGGAGCTCCAGGGGCGGATTCAGCGGGGCGAGCTGGAGGAGTACGACGCCCATGTCACCGACCTGGAGGGCGAGACACGGAGCGTCTATTACAGCAATATGCCCAACGGCTGGCTCTCCATCATCACCGTCCCCTATGAGACCATTCTGCACGAGCTGAAGCAGGCCACGACAGTGTTTGTGGTGGTCTTTCTGTTCAGTCTGCTGAGCGTGGGCTTCCTCACCTGGCGGGAGGTCCTGCTCAGCGCCCGGATGGAGCGGACCAACGAGACGGTGACCGTCCTGAGCAATTCCTACTACGCTCTCTACCGCGTGGACGTGCTGCGGGACACCTATGAGATCATCAAGGGCTCGGAGGAGGCCAGGCGGAACCTGCCCGTCCAGGGTCGGTACCAGGACCTTATCCGCATGGCGGGAGACGTCATGGAGGAGGCCGCCTATCCGGAGTACATGGAGGGCTTTTCCCTGGCCAACGTCCGGAAGCTGGTGGAGCAGGGGGTGCGGGAGTTCGGCGGCGATTTCCTGCGCCGCTTCGGGACGCAGTACCGCTGGGTGAACATGTGCATCCTCTTCGACGAGACCCTGGCGGAGGGGGAAGCGGTGCTCTCCTTCCGGGAGGTGGACCGGGAGAAGCGCCGGCAGCTGGAGGAGCGGAAGCTGCTGGAGGATGCCCTGGAGTCCTCCCGGCAGAGCGAAAAGACCAAGCAGGCTTTCTTCAGCAACATGTCCCACGACATGCGCACACCCCTCAACGCCATCATCGGGCTCACGGATGTGGCCAAGAAGCACGTGGAGGAGCCGGAGCGGGTGAAGGACTACCTGGAGAAGATCACCGCCTCCGGCCGGCAGCTGTTGGGGCTCATCAACGACATTCTGGACATGTCCCGGCTGGAGCAGGGCAAGGTGGTCCTGGACGACCGCCAGTTCGACCTCCAGGCCTGCATCGAGGTCTGCGCGGCTCCCTTCCGGGTCCAGGCGGAGGAGGAGGGGAAGCACTTCCTCACCAGCTTCGAGATGCGCAGCGCCATGGTGCTGGGGGACCCCTTCCGGATCAGCCAGATCATGAACAACCTGCTCTCCAACGCCTTCAAATTCACCCAGGAAGGGGACACGGTGGAGGTAGAGGTGAAGCAGCTCTCCTTCCAGAACCAGATCAAGTACCGGATTGTGGTGCGGGACACCGGTCTGGGCATGTCGAAGGAGTTCCTGCCCCAGATTTTTGAGCCCTACGCCAGAGAGACCCGGTTCAGCGCCGGCCAGGTGATGGGGACGGGGCTGGGCATGCCCATCGTCAAGAACCTGGTCACCCAGATGAGCGGCCAGATTTATGTGGAGAGTGAGCTGGGGAAGGGGAGCACCTTCACCGTGGAGCTGCCCTTCCAGCCGGCGGAGCAGGAGGAGCACCCCTGCGGCGGCACTCCGGAGCATCCGCTCTCCCTGGAGGGCAAGCACATCCTCCTGGCCGAGGACAACGCGGTGAACATGGAGATTGCCACGGAGATCCTCACCATGAACGGCATGAAGGTCACCCAGGCGTGGGACGGCCAGGAGGCGGTGGAACGCTTTGCCGGGTCCCTGCCCTACACCTTTGACGCCATCCTCATGGACATGCAGATGCCCAAGCTGGACGGCTGTG
>CAUBHZ010000090.1 GCA_958435885.1 uncultured Intestinimonas sp.
GACCAAGCCCTTCAGTCCGCCGGAGCTGGTGGCCCGGGTCCGCAGCCAGCTGCGGCGGTACACCAGCCTGGGGGACGTCCACGCCGAGGGGCGCATGGACGTGATCGTCAACGGCCGCCTCACCTACGACCCGGAGGGCATGAACCTGAAGGCCGACGGCGAGCCGGTGAAGCTCACCGCCACCGAGACCCGGATCGTGGACCTCCTCATGCGGAATCTGGGCCGCATCTTCCCGGCGGAGGAGATCTACCGCCGGGTGTGGGAGGGGGAGTGCTTCGCCCCCGAGAACACGGTGATGGTCCACATCCGCCGCATCCGGGAGAAGATCGAGCTCAATCCCAAGAAACCGGAATACTTGAAGGTGGTGTGGGGCATTGGTTACAAGATGGAAAAAATGGGCTAGTGTGATCGTCCTCTTTCTGGGGTTTTATCTCACCCTGACGGGATGTGTGGGGACGTGGTACGCCGTCTGGGGGCTGGTCCCCCGGGGGCTGGGGCCGGAGGTGGTTTTTCAGAGCGACTACCGGGACACGGCCTACTTCCGGCGGGAGATCACCGGCTATTTGTACGACGCGTTCAACAGCCTGGAGCGGCAGGAGACAGGGGAGCTCTGGGCCAATGCGGACCTGGACACCAACCTCCTCTACTCCGGGACCTATATGTTCGGGAGCGTCTCTGCCGCCAGCTCCAATACCCACTACGACCTGAGCCGCGGCCTGCCGGAGGGGTATGGCTTTCTCCTGGCCTTCCGGAACGGAAAGGCGATCATCACCAAGGATGGGGAGCAATTGGACGTCTACGGCGACGGCTACTATACCGACGAGAGCCAGTGGGACGTGCCGGGCTACCGCAACCGGAGCTTTGACGTCTATGACCGCTTTACCGTCTATCTGGCTGTGGCCTCCCAGCCGGTGGACCACGGCTGGTGGGAGCCTATCTGGGACATGACGCAGGTGATCACCTACGTCCGGTACGGCTATCTGGGCCTGTTCGGGGTCTGGGCCGGTGCGCTGCTGTGCCTCACCCTGGCGGTGGTGCTGCGGAAGGCCCGGCGGGAGGCGAGGGCCGCCATCGCCGCCCGGACGGCCAGGGTGTGGTTCGAGGTCAAGGCCCTCTGGACCCTCCTCCCGGCCTTCCTGTTCTGGCAGTTCCTCATGGGGGGCTTTTTCTGGGGGCTCAGCGCCGCCGCCGCTGTGACGGGCCTGGTCTTCCTGATCTGCTACCCCGTCCTCCTCTACCTGACGGGGTGCGACCTGCGGCACAACAAGCAGGTCTGGAAGCACAGCCTGTGCGCCAAACTCCTCGCCGGCGGAAGGTCGGCGGCGGGCGCCCTCTCCGCCCGCCAGGCGACCGCCGCCCGGCTGGCCTCTCACATCTGGTTTGAGTGGAAGCTGCTGCTGCTCGTCTTTTTACCCTTCCCCACCCTGTGGACCCTGTCCGAACTGCGGTGGGCTGTGAACTATGTGGAGTCCTTTCTGGTCTTCCTGGCCCTGTTTGTCCTGATGGCCGGACTGTGGCTGGCCACCCTCTACGTGCTCATCTGTGACCTGCGCCACAATGAAAAGCCCTGGTGCCACGGGCTCGTTGCCGCTCTGCTTTGTGGACTGGGCCGGCTGTGGAGAATTCTCCGGGGGGCCGAGCTCTCCCAGCCACTCCGGCGGCGGTTCCTGGCCCGGATAGCGGTGGCGGTGGCGGGAGTCTTCATCCTGGCGTTCCTGGCGCTGATTATGGTGTTCGTCTACTGCTGGGACCACACGGGCCTCTCTTTCTTTGCGAGTATCCTGACCGCCCTGCTGGTGGTGCTGCTCCTGATCCTCCCCCTGGCCTGGCTGCTGGACCGGACCTGGTGCCTCCTCCAGGACCTGGTCCCCCTCACCGACCAGCTCTCCGCCCTCCGCACCGGGGCGGCGGCCCAGCTCCTGACCCTGCCCGAGGGCTCCGATCTGGCTGCCGCCGCGGTGGACCTCAACCGGGTCCAGGAGGGTCTGCGCTCCGCCGTGGCCGAGCAGATGAAGAGCGAGCGGATGAAGGTGGAGCTCATCGCCAACGTCTCCCACGACCTGAAAACGCCCCTCACCTCGGTGGTGAGCTACGCCGCCCTGCTGGGGGAGGAGGAGAACCTGCCCCCTCATGTGAAGGACTACATCCGCATCCTCAACGAGAAGGCGAAGCGGCTCCAGGTCATGGTGCAGGACGTCTTTGAGGTGAGCAAGGCGGCCTCGGGGGAGCTGCCCCTGAGGCTGGAGCAGCTGGATCTCACCCGGCTGCTGGAGCAGACCCTGGCCGACATGGACGAGGACATCCGGCGCAGCGGCCTCACCTTCCGCACCACCCTGCCCGGCAGTCCGGTGTGGATCACCGCCGACGGCGACCGGCTCTACCGGGTCTTCCAGAACCTGATCCAGAACGCCCTGCGCTACTCCCTGGAGGGGAGCCGGGTCTATATCACCCTGGAGGTCCGGGAGGGCCGGGCGGCGGCCATGGTGAAGAACACCTCCCGGGACGAGCTGCCCTCCGGGGTGGACTTCACCGCCCGGTTTGTCCGGGGGGATGTGAGCCGCACCGACGGCGGCAGCGGTCTGGGCCTGGCCATCGCCAGCAGCTTCACCGCCGCCTGCGGCGGCACCCTGCGGGTGGAGACCGACGCCGACCTCTTCACCGTGGAGGTGACCTTCCCCACCTCCGGCTGACGAAAACAGGGGGTGGGCAACAAGGCGCCCATGTGGTATACTGAATGTACACCACATGGGCGCTTTTGCGCGGAAAGGAAAGCCTATGGAATTCATCTACGAGGCCGAGCGGATCTACCTCAAGGACGAGGCCGGACGTATGGCGGCCCAGGTCACCTTCCACCAGCGGTCCGACCGGGCCATGTCCATCGACCATACCTACGTTTCCCTGGAGCTGCGGGGACAGGGGACGGCGGGAAAACTGATGGCCGCCGCGGCCAGGCGCTTCCGGCAGCGGGAGCTGAAGGTGGTGCCGGTGTGTTCCTACGCTGTGTCCTGGTTTCAGGACCATCCGGAGGAAGCGGACCTTTTGAAGTGACTCCGCCGCTGCACATGCAGAAAAGAAAATTTAAGAAGGAGAGATCTGGAACATGAGCTTTGTACTGCCCGCGTACCACGCCCCCGACTTTGCCGCCCTGGGCCTCGGCGAGGCCCCCGATGTGTCTTTGCTCCCCGCCCCCAAGGACGGGGTGGTGCCCGAAGGGTACCACGCCACCACCATGTTCCCGGAGTATTTCCGCCTGGGCGGCCGCTGGGTGCTGGCCCAGGAGAGCCGCATGGATTGCGTGGCCGTCTGCCGGGACGGCAATGTCTCCATCGTGGAGTTCCGCAATGTGAAGGCAGGGGACCCGGTGGCGGTGGGCCGCACCGAGGACGGCAGCCAGGGCATTTACGTCCACACCACCGGCTTTGAAGAGGAGCAGAGGGGCGAGGGGGAGGCCTTTTCCTTCCGCCAGGGCCGCAGCCGCGAGACGGCCTACTCCATGGACTACGACTCCATGTATGAGCTCCTCCGCCACGAGCGGGAGCACGGCAATATCCTGTGGGTCATGGGTCCCGCCTGCACCTTTGACGCCGACGCCCGCTCCGCCTTCGCCGCCCTGGTGCGGGAGGGCTTTGTGGACGGGGTGCTGGGGGGCAACGCCCTAGCCACCCACGACCTGGAGGCCGGCTGCCGGGGCACCGCCCTGGGCCAGGACATCTACACCCAGCGCAGCCAGCCCAACGGCCACTACAACCACATCGACACCATCAACGACGTCCGCCGCTTGGGGTCCATCCAGGCCTTTGTGGACTCCGGCGCCGTGAAGGACGGCATCATCTACGAGTGCGTGAAGAAGGGCGTCCCCTTTGTGCTGGTGGGCTCCGTCCGGGACGACGGTCCCCTGCCCGAGGTGTACGGCAACGTGTACGAGGGCCAGGACGCCATGCGCAATCTCATCCGGAAGGCCACCACCATCATCTGCATGGCCTCCACCCTCCATACCGTGGCTACCGGCAACATGACCCCCTGCTACCGGGTGGTGGACGGGGTGGTCCGCCCCCTCTACTTCTACTCGGTGGACATCTCCGAGTTCGCCGTCAACAAGCTCCGGGACCGGGGCAGCCTGACGGTCAAGACCATCGTCACCAACGTCCAGGACTTCATCGTCCACGTGAAGAACGGGGTCTGCGGCTGAGCTTCCTACATAAAAAACCGGCGTGCGCACTTGCACACGCCGGTTTTTTATGTTATTCGCCCCACAGGTTTGCGGGGTAGAGCCCCTCTTGGGTCATCCGGGCGATGGCGGCCACCACCACCGGCTTGTCCTCGTGGTAGGTGACGCCGTACCAGCGGTCCCGGCTGCGCAGGACCTTCACCCGGGCCTTGCCCTCGCCGATGAGGGCGCTCACCACGCTGGGCAGGAAGTACTCCCCCTTGATGGGGTCGTCCTTCAGCGTCCGGTCCAGGAAGGCGGGGAAACGGGCCTCCGCCTCGGTGAGGAAGCTGCGGGTGAAGCCCCACAGGTTCATGGACACGATGGTGTCCCCGGCCAGATGCTGCCAGGTCTGTCCGCCGTCCTGGGTGGAGCGGGCGTCCTCCCCGTCCTTTTCGATGTGGGTGTGCTCGGTGACGCTCCGGAGGAAGTGATCCTCCGTCTCCACGCAGACGCCACGGGCCACGTGGCCGTGCTCGGTGACGGTGTTCCCCAGCAGGTAGCCCACCATGGCGTACTCATAGCAGCCGGGGCGATCTTCATGGGTGGAGAGGTAGTCGTACATCTCCCGAAAGGCCTCGGGGCCGTAGTAGTCGTCGGAGTTGATGACGGCGAAGGGACCGTCCACCACCTTGCGGGCGGCCAGGATGGCGTGGCAGGTGCCCCAGGGCTTCACCCGGCCCTCGGGGACCGTATAGCCCTCGGGCAGGTCGTCCAGCTCCTGATAGGCGTAGCGCACGTCCATGACCTTGCTCAGCCGGTCGCCGATGCCGGCCTTGAAGGTCTCCTCAATGGCGTGCTTGATGACGAAGACCACCGTCTCAAATCCCGCCCGCCGGGCGTCGTAGATGGAGTAGTCGATGATGAGCTGGCCGTGTTCCCCCACCGGGTCCAGCTGCTTGAGGCCGCCGTACCGGCTGCCCATGCCGGCGGCCATCACCACCAAAACAGGTTTCTGCATGTTCGTATCCTCCTTGTGTTCCGTGTCTCTCACGGATATTGTACACGCTGGGGCGGAAAAAGGGAAGAGCCGGTTCAGAGCTCCTCCTCAGGGAGGCGGAGGAGCTTGAAGCGGTTCCGGTGGGTCTCCAGCACCCCCTCGTCCCGGAGCCGGGAGAGGACGGCGGACATGGCGCTGCGCTCCACGCACAGGTAGTCGGCCAGCTCCTGCCGCCCGAAGGGGATGGTGAACTCCGTCCCACCGGCCATGGCGGCCTGCTCCGAGAGGTAGGAGAGGAGCTTCCCCCGGGTGGAACGGCGGGAGAGGTGGACCATCCGGCGGTTGAGGGCCAGGTTCTTCCAGGCCAGCACACCCAGCAGGTTGCTCACCAGCCGGGTGTGGAAGGGACAGCCGTTGGGGCAGGTCTGCACCACCTTCCGGAGGTCCATCAGCAGCACGGCGCAGTCCTCGGCGGCCAGCACGGTCACCGGCAGGCCGCCGGGCAGGGCGGGGGCACAGGCGAAGGTCTCGGCAAAGAGCTCCCCCGGTTCCAGCTCGGCCAGGAGGGCCCGGCTGCCGGAGAACTCCTCCCGCACCACTCTGACCCGGCCGGAGAGCACCAGCCCCATCTGACCGGCGGGCGTTCCCGCCAGCAGGATGGCCGCCCCGGCGCTGTAGCGCCGGGCGCCGCCCCCCAGACAGGGGATGAGCTGCTCCAGCTCCTCCGGCGCGATGCCCCGGAAGAGGGGAGAGCGGAGGAGAATTTCCAGATATTTTTTCATGGCAGGCTCCTGTTCGTTGGAATTCCAACTGACTTTGGAGCTTTAGTATACGATAATAGGCACAGAAAAACAAGGGGGGACCGGAAATGAGGAGAAAAGACCGGGAGATGGACGCCGAGTTTGCCCGGATGATATTGGACAAGTGCGAGTATGCGGTGCTGGGCATGACCGGCCCGGAGGGCTGGCCCTACAACGTGCCGGTGACCATCACCCGCCGGGGGGAGGAGCTTTTCTTCCACTGCGCCCTGGAGGGACAGAAGGTGGACTGCCTCCGCCGGGACGGCCGGGTGTGTGTGACGGCGGTGGGGAATACCCACATCCCGCCCGACAAGTTCACCACCGAGTACGAGTCGGCGGTGGCTTTCGGCCTGGCCGAGGAGGTCACCGATCCGGTGGAAAAGACCGAGGCCCTGCGTCTGCTGTGCCAGCGGCATGTCCCCTCCAACATGGCGGACTTCGAGGCCTCTGTGGCCCGGAGCCTGGGCCGCACCGGCGTGTGGCGGATAAAGATCACCGGTCTCACCGGCAAACGGAAGAAGTACGACACCGCTGGGAAAGAAATGAAATTCGGAAGGATGGAATAAAGATGGAGCGCAAGATCATCAAAATCGACCAGGAGAAGTGCAACGGCTGCGGCCTGTGTGCCGCCGCCTGCCACGAGGGTGCCATCGGCATGGTGGAAGGCAAGGCCCACCTGCTGCGGGAGGACTACTGCGACGGGCTGGGGGACTGCCTGCCCGCCTGCCCCACCGGCGCCATCACCTTTGAGGTCCGGGAGGCCCCGGCCTACGACGCCGCCGCCGTGGAGGCGGCCAAGAAGGCCAAGGCCGCCAAAGCGGGCGGACCTCTGCCCTGCGGCTGCCCCGGCAGCCAGTCCCGGAGCATCCAGCGCACCCCCTGCGCTGCCCCTGCGGCTGCCCCCTCCGCTCCGGAGGAGAGCCAGCTCTCCCAGTGGCCGGTACAGATCAAGCTGGTGCCGGTGAACGCCCCCTACTTTGACGGCGCCAAGCTGCTGGTGGCCGCCGACTGCACCGCCTACGCCTACGCCGCCTTCCACCGGGACTTCATCCGGGGGCGGATCACCCTGGTGGGCTGCCCCAAGCTGGACGAGGGGGACTATGCCGACAAGCTCACCGAGATCCTGCGGCGCAACGACATCAAGAGCGTCACCGTGGTCCGCATGGAGGTGCCCTGCTGCGGCGGACTGGAGAACGCCGTGAAGCGTGCCCTCCAGAACTGCGGCAAG
>CAUBHZ010000091.1 GCA_958435885.1 uncultured Intestinimonas sp.
GCTCCATCGTGTGCTGCCTCATCTACGGGGCGGTGATGCAGTTCGGCTTCCAGCTCAGGGTGAGCTATGTGATCTTCGCGATCTACGGAGCGCTGGGCAGCCTGGTCTCCCAGATCGGAGATCTGTCCTTCTCCTATATCAAGCGGCAGTACGGCCTGAAGGATTTTGGCAACATCTTCCCCGGCCACGGCGGCGTGCTGGACCGGTTCGACAGCGTGATCTTCTGCGCGCCCCTCATTGAGATCCTGGTCCACTTCCTGCCTGCCATCCTGGGGGACTGAGCCATGAAAAAGAGAAGCATTTCCCTCCTGGGCTCCACCGGCTCCATTGGCCGGCAGACCCTGGATGTGGCCGCCGCCCTGGACCTGCCCGTCCGGGCCCTCACCGCCCACCGCAGCGTGGCGCTGCTGGAGGAGCAGGCCCGGCGGTTCCGTCCGGAGCTGGCGGTGTGCGTGGATGAGGCGGCTGCCGCCGACCTGAAGATTCGGCTCTCCGATACCTCCGTCCGGGTCCTCTCCGGGGAGGAGGGGCTCCTGGAGGCCGCCGCCCTGCCCTCGGTGGACACGGTGGTCACCGCCGTGGTGGGCATCGCCGGGCTGCGGCCCACCATGGCCGCCATCCGGGCGGGCAAGCGCATCGCCCTGGCCAACAAGGAGACTATGGTGTGCGCCGGCGAGCTGGTGATGTCGGAGGCCCGGCGCTGGGGCGCCGAGATCGTCCCCGTGGACTCGGAGCACTCGGCCATCTTCCAGTGCCTCCAGGGCTGCAAGGACCGGGGGGAGGTCAAGCGCCTCATCCTCACCGCCTCCGGCGGGCCCTTCTTCGGCCGGAGCCGGGAAGAGCTGGAGGGGGTCACTCTGGAGCAGGCCCTCAAGCACCCCAACTGGGCCATGGGGGCCAAGATCACCGTGGACTCGGCCACCCTCATGAACAAGGGGCTGGAGTTCATTGAGGCCATGCGGCTCTACGAGCTGCCCCCTGAAAAAATTTCCATCGTGGTCCACCGGGAGAGTATAGTCCACTCCCTGGTGGAATACTGTGATAATGCGGTGCTGGCCCAGCTGGGTGCGGCGGATATGCGCCTGCCCATCCAGTACGCCCTCACCTGGCCGGAGCGCACTCCCGGCCCGGCGGAGCCCCTGGACCTGCTGGCGTGTCCCAGCCTCACCTTCCAGGCACCCGACCCCGAGGCCTTCCCCTGTCTGGCCCTGGCTTTGGAGGCCGCCCGCACCGGCGGCACCGCCACAGCCATCCTCAACGGGGCCAACGAGGCGGCGGTGGGCCTCTTCCTGGACCGGCGCATCGGCTTCATGGACATCGCCCGGCAGGTGGCCGGGGCTATGGAGCAGGTCAAGGTGGTCCAGGATCCCGACTTGGAACAGATCTTTCAGGCAGACCAGGCGGCCCGGGAGGCCGTGGCCCGTGCCAATCCGCAGGCGGGGCAGTAAGGAGAACCGTTCTATATGCTATACATCCTCATCGCCATCGTCATCTTCGGCATTCTCATCGCCCTCCACGAGTTCGGTCACTTCATCACCGCCAAGCTTCTGGGGGTGCGGGTCAATGAGTTTGCCATCGGCATGGGTCCCCTCCTGTGGTCCGCCACCAGGGGGGAGACCCAGTACTCCCTCCGGGCCATCCCCATCGGGGGCTTCTGCGCCATGGAGGGGGAGGACGAGGCCACCGACGACCCGGGCAGCTTCTCCAATAAGCCCGGCTGGAAGAAGTTCATCGTCCTGGTGGCCGGTTCAGCCATGAATTTCCTCACCGGCCTGGTGCTGCTCATCGTGGTCTACAGCCAGGCGGTGGGCTTCGTCACCCCGGTCATCGCCGGGTTTATGGACGGCTTCCCCAATGAGGGGACAAACGGCCTCATGGTGGGGGACCGCATCCTGTCGGTGAATGGGGAGCGGATCTATTCCAAAAGCGACATCGACCTCTTTTTCTCCCGGGCCGGGGGAGAGGCCATGGACCTGGTGGTCCTGCGGGATGGGGAGAAGCTCATCCTGGATGACTTTCCTCTGATCCCCAGGGAGTACGACTATGAGGGCGAGACCCGGATGATGTACGGCCTCACCTTTGCCGTGGAGGAGGCCACCCCCCTGGTGCGCATCCAGCAGAGCTGGTATACCTCCATAGATATGGTTCGCCTGGTCCGCCTGAGTCTGGTGGACCTCTTTACCGGCAAGGCCGGGGTGAAGGACATGTCCGGCGTCATCGGCATCATGGATGTCATGGGCCAGGCCGGGGAGGAAGGGGCCCAGGCGGCGGCGGAGAGCGGCGGTTCCCCCCTGGTGGGCGCCCTCTTCAGCATCCTCAACCTGTCCGCCTTCATCGCCATCAACCTGGCGGTGATGAACCTGCTGCCCATCCCCGCCCTGGACGGCGGCCGCATCTTCTTCCTGGTGGTGAACTGGATCTTTACCCTGGTGACCCGCCGGAAGCTGGACCCCAAATACGAGGGCTATGTCCACATGGCCGGCTTTGTTTTCCTGCTGCTGCTCATGGTGGTGGTGGCCTTCAACGACGTGGTCCGCATCGTGACCTGAATATGAGTGCCAGCCGGCGGGTGGTTTTCCACCCGCCGGCCATACCTGTTTATGGGGAGGAAGCGTACTTATGAGCAAACAGATCCTGGTGGGCGGCGTGCCCGTGGGCGGCGGCGCCCCCGTGACCATTCAGTCCATGTGCAACACCCGCACCGACGACGTGGAGGCCACCGTGGCCCAGATCCTCCGGCTGGAGGAGGCGGGGTGTGAGATCATCCGGGTGGCGGTGCCCGACCTGGCGGCGGCCAGGGCGGTGGGGGCCATCCGTGAGCGCATCCACATCCCCTTGGTGGTGGACATCCACTTCGACTACAAGCTGGCCCTGGAGTCGGTGGCCGCCGGGGCCGACGCCGTGCGCATCAACCCGGGCAACATCGGCGACGCCGACCGGGTGAAGGCGGTGGCCCAGGCCTGCGCCGGGAAAAACATCCCCATCCGCATCGGCGTCAACGGCGGCTCCTTGGAAAAGGAGTTATTGGCCAAGTACGGCGGTCCCACCCCCGAGGCCCTGGTGGAGTCGGCCTTCGGCCACATCAAGCTGCTCAATCGCTGGGACTTTGACGACATCTGCGTCTCTCTCAAGACCTCCAGCGTCCCCGGCACCATCGCAGCCTACCGGAAGATGGCCGCCGAGAGCGACTACCCCCTCCACGTGGGCCTCACCGAGGCGGGCACGCCCCGCATGGGTATTTTAAAGTCCGCCGTGGGCATTGGCGGTCTGCTGGCCCTGGGCATCGGCGACACCATCCGGGTGTCTCTCTCCGCCGACCCGGTGGAGGAGGTCTACGCCGCCCAGGACATCCTGCGGGTGGTGGGCCTCCGGAAGGACGCCCCCGAGCTCATCTCCTGCCCCACCTGCGGCCGGACCAGGATCGACCTCATCGGCTTGGCCAACGAGGTGGAGGAGCGGCTGCGCACGGTCCATAAGCCCATCACCGTGGCCGTCATGGGCTGCGTGGTCAACGGCCCCGGGGAGGCCCGGGAGGCCGACGTGGGCATCGCCGGCGGCGACGGCGTAGGCCTCCTCTTCCGCAAGGGAGAGATTGTGAAAAAAGTACCCCAGGAGGAGCTGGTGGACGAGCTCTTCCGCCTGATTGAGTCCCTGTGAACCTGAAAAACCCCCGGAGAAGGAGCCGAAGCGACCATGCCTGACAAGATCCCATTTTTTACCCTCTTTTCCGCCTGGAGCCCGTCGGCGGAGCTGAGACGCCCCATGGGGGAGACGTCGGTGTGTTCCGCCGTCATTGACAAGGGCAACCGCAGCCTCCAGGCGGAGCTCACCGGTCCCCGGCCCGTCCCCGACGGGGTGCTGGATCGGGTGTCGGCGGAGCTGGCGGCGGTCTACGGCCTGAGCAGCGCCCGGCTCAGCCTCACCGTGGAGGCGCCCGTCCCTGCGGAGGGTCCGGTGGACGACCTGCCCCCCTGGGAGGAGGCGCCCCTGCCCACCGAGGCCGATATGCCCCCGGAGGAGGTGCCTATGCCCACGGAGGCCGACATGCCGCCGGAGGAGACGGCACCTGCCCCGGTGGAGGAGCCCCCCGTCCCTGATGTTGCGGCTTCCTCAGCCCCCGCCGCTCCGGCGGAGGAGGACCCCATGGAGGTTTTCCGCCGTACGGAGCGCATCCGCCAGGAGGCCCTGAAGAACATCAAGCCGGCGGTGCCCAATGGAAAGAAGAAGGAGAAGGGGGGCAGCAAGCTTCTCTTCGGGAAGATCACCAAAAAATTCGGCCACATCCCCATGAGCGACATCACCCTGGACACCGAGATGGTGACCATCGAGGGCGATGTCTTTGCCACCGACCACGTGGAGATGAAGAAGCGGGGAGCGTGGATCGTCCGCTTCGACATCACCGACCGGACCAACTCCGTCCGGGTGGCCAAGTTCCTGGTGGGGGAGGAGGGCAAGGCTCTGGCGGGGGCCCTGAAGGAGGGCCAGCACCTCATCGTCCAGGGCCGGGTGAGCCCCTATCAGGGTGAGCTCCAGATCGAGCCCACCGGCATCGCCGAGGGGGAGCGTCCCCCGGAGCGCACCGACACCGCCCCGGGGAAGAAGCGGGTGGAGCTCCACTTACATACCAAGATGTCCTCCATGGACGCCACCACCGACATCAAGAAGGTGATCCAGCGGGCGGCGGCCTGGGGCCACCCCGCCATCGCCATCACCGACCACGGCGTATGCCACGACTTCCCCACGGCCTACTCCACCGCCAAGAAGGCGGGCATCAAAATGCTCTTCGGGGTGGAGGCCTATTTCATCAACGACGTGGACGACATGCCCGCCGTCCGGGGCAGCCTGGATGCCGATTTTCATGGGGAGTACGTCTGCTTCGACCTGGAGACCACCGGCCTGGACGCCCGCCACGACGTCATCACCGAGATCGGTGCCGTGGTCTATAAGGACGGAAAGGTCACCGACGAGATCTTTTCCACCTTCGTGGACCCGGAGCGGCCCATCCCCTATGAGGTGACCCAGCTCACCGGCATCACCGACGACATGGTGAAGGGGGCACCCAGCCAGGCCGAGGCCATCCGGCAGTTTCTGGACTTCGTGAAGGGCCGGCCTCTGGCCGCCCACAACGCCGGCTTCGACGTGGGCTTCATCGCCGAGGGCTGCCGCCGCATGGGCATCCCCCTGGATGTGACGGCGGTGGATACCCTGCCCCTGGCTCAGGCCCTGCTGCCCCAGCTCTCCAAGCACAAGCTGGACGTGGTGGCCGGCCACCTGGGCCTCCCCGCCTTCAACCACCACCGGGCCACCGACGACGCCTCCACTGTGGCCTATATGCTGGTGCCCTTCTTCAAGCGGCTGGAGGAGGACCACGACATCCACTCCCTGGGCCCCATCAACCGCTGGGTGGCGGGGCAGAACCAGAAGCGCAAGGGCAAGCGCCGGGCCAAGCACCTCATCGTTCTGGCCCGGAACCAGACGGGGCTCAGGAACCTCTACAAGCTGGTGTCGAAGGCCCACCTGGAGCATTTCCAGCGCAAGCAGTACCCGGTGATGCCCAAGAGCCTCATCGACGCCAACCGGGAGGGCCTGCTGATGGGCTCCGCCTGCGAGGCGGGAGAGCTCTTCCAGGCGGTGGCCCGGCATTCCTCCTGGGCCGAGCTCAAGCGCATCGCCTCCTGGTACGACTACCTGGAGATCCAGCCCATCAGCAACAACGCCTTCATGCTCCGCCCCGACAAGACTGGCCGCACCATGGCCCGGGACGAGGAGGAGCTCCGGGACTTCAACCGCACCATCGTGGAGCTGGGACATGAGATGGGCAAGCCGGTGGTGGCCACCGGCGATGTCCACTTCCTGGACCCGGAGGACGAGATCTACCGCCACATCCTCCTCAACACCAAGGGCTTTGAGGACGCCGATGCTCCCAACCCCCTCTATTTCCGCACCACCGACGAGATGCTGAAGGAATTTTCCTACCTGGGGGAGGAGACCGCCCGGGAAGTTGTCATCGACAACACCCACCTCATCGCCGCCTGGTGCGGGGACCTGAATCCCCTGCCCAACGGCCTCTTTGCCCCCAAGCTGGAGGACTCGGAGGGGGAGCTCAAGCGCCTGGTGTGGGGCAAGGCCAAGCGCCTCTACGGCGAGGAGCCGCCCCAGATCGTGGTGGACCGCATCGAGACCGAGCTCCACGACATCCTCATGCGCCACTACGACGTCATCTACATGTCGGCCCAGAAGCTGGTGCAGGACTCCCTGGCCCACGGCTACCTAGTGGGCTCCCGTGGCTCCGTGGGCTCGTCCCTGGTAGCCTTCATGTCGGGTATCACGGAGGTGAACTCCCTGCCGCCCCACTACCGCTGTCCCAAGTGCAAGCACTCGGACTTCGACACCGCCAAAGAGAAGGGGATCGGCTGCGGCGCGGACATGCCCGACGCGGTGTGCCCCGTCTGCGGAACGCCCTACGCCAAGGACGGCTTCAACATCCCCTTCGAGACCTTCCTGGGCTTCGGCGGCGACAAGGTCCCCGATATCGACCTGAACTTCTCCGGCGAGTACCAGTCCAACGCCCACCAGCATACCTTTGAGCTTTTTGGCGAGTCCCACGTGTTCCGGGCGGGCACCATCGGCACCGTGGCGGAAAAGACCGCCTTCGGCTATGTCAAGAAGTACATGGATGAGCGGGGAAGGACGGTAAACCGGGCGGAGGAGAACCGGCTGGCCCAGGGCTGCACCGGCGTCAAGCGCACCACCGGCCAGCACCCCGGCGGCATGGTGGTCATCCCCCAGGACAAGGAGATCTATGACTTCTGCCCCGTCCAGCATCCCGCTGACGACACCGACACCGACATCATCACCACCCACTTTGAATATCACTCCATGGAGTCTAACCTCCTGAAGCTGGACATGCTGGGACACGATGATCCCTCCATGATCCGCATGATGGAGGACATCACCGGCGTGGACGCCAAGACCATCCCCCTGGACGACCCGGACACCCGGAGCATCTTCATCACCTCCAAGGTCCTGGGCTATGAAAACGACAAGGTCCTGGGCCCCACCGGCGCCACCGCCATCCCCGAGTTCGGCACCTCCTTTGTCCGGGGCATGCTGGAGGAGACCAAGCCGGCGGA
>CAUBHZ010000092.1 GCA_958435885.1 uncultured Intestinimonas sp.
ATCCCAATAAGACCAGTCCCTATGAGTTCTACCAGTACTGGCGCAACGTGGGCGATGCCGACGTGCTCAAGTGCCTGCGCATGCTCACCTTCCTGCCCCTGGAGCAGATCGATGAGATGGATAAGTGGGAAGGTGCTCAGCTCAACACCGCCAAGGAGATTCTGGCCTTCGAGCTCACTCAGCTGGTCCATGGCACGGAGGAGGCCCAGAAGGCCCAGGATGCCGCCAAGGCCCTGTTTTCCACCGGCGGCGATAAGAGCAACATGCCCACCACCGAGCTCTCCGCCGGCGACCTCACCGACGGTCAGATCACCGTGGTGGACCTGATGGTGAAGTGCGGCCTCACCCCCTCCAAGGGCGAGGCACGGCGGCTCATCCAGCAGGGCGGCGTGGAGCTCAATGGCGAGAAGGTGACCGACACCGCCGCCGTGGTGGCCGCCTCCGCCCTGGAAGGGGAGGGCACCACCATCAAGAAGGGCAAAAAGGTCTTCCATCGGGCTGTGCTGGCCTGAGCACAAGGGCGGGTGCCGGTTCGGCACCCGCCTTTTTGGAATCTTTTGATTTTCTTAAGGAAGAATGGTTAGACATCGAAATGAGAGCATGGTACAATGGGAATGACCATATACGAGGGGAGATCTGAAGGCCGTGCAGAAAAAACCATGGCCGCTGGACACGAGGACCGTCTCAAACCTGATCATCGTGCTCATCGGCATCCTGTTCTATTTTGTACTCTACCGTTTTGATGAGGTGAGAGCCAAGATCTCGATGGTGACAGGGGTGCTCTCGCCCTTCATCATCGGCTTTGCCATCGCCTATCTGCTCAATACGCCCACCACCTTTTTTGAGGAGAAGGTCTACAACAAGCACAGGCACGGACGGACGCTGGCCATCATCACGGTCTACGTCCTGGCGGCCGCTTTCCTGGCCATTCTCCTCAACCTCATCCTGCCCCAGGTGTGGAGCAGCGCGGTGGAGCTGGTCAACAACATGTCCGGCTATATGCGTGGTCTGGACGCATTGGTACAGGATATCATCACCCGCTTCAACCTGGAAGGGGAGGGCATCAACGAGATGCTGACCACCTACCAGAACTTCGTCCAGTCTCTGACCGATCTGGCCATCTCGAAGGTGAGCTCCTCGCTGCCTCAGATCTGGAACCTGGGCGTGGCCCTGGGCAGCGGCGTGGTCTCCGCCCTGACCGCCCTGATCTCCTCCATCTACATGCTTTCCGGGAAAAACCGGCTGGTCCCTCAGCTCAAGAAGCTCATCTATGCCATCATCCCCAAGAAGAAGGCGGCCTGGTTCCTTGGGGTGTGCGGCCAGGCCAACCGCATCTTTGTGGGCTTCATCAACGGAAAGATCATTGACTCCGCCATCATCGGCGTGCTCTGCTTCATCCTCAATCTGATCCTCCAGATCCCCTACAACATCCTCATCGCCGTCATCATCGGCGTCACCAACGTGATCCCCTTCTTCGGCCCCATCATCGGCGCCGTGCCCTGCATCATGATCCTCATCATCGTGGACCCCTGGGCGGCGCTGCGGTTTGCCGTTCTGGTGCTGGCCCTCCAGCAGTTCGACGGCAACATCCTGGGTCCCAAGATCCTGGGCGACAGCACCGGTCTCTCCGCCATCTGGGTGCTGGTGTCCATCGTGGTGTGCGGAGGCCTCTTCGGCTTCCCCGGCATGCTCCTGGGCGTGCCCACCTTCGCCGTGCTCTACGCTCTGGTCCGGGAGTGGGTGAACCACCGGCTGAGAGAGAAGGGCATCGACGGCGACGGAAATCCGCTCCTGCCGTCCTCGGAGGGCGCCGACAAGTCCGAATCCGAATCATAAAAAACGGTCTCCGGCATCGCTGCCGGAGACCGTTTTTCTATTTATTCCGCTTCTGCCGATGCCTGGAGCCAGTCCAGAAGGTCGTCCATGTTGTAGAGGCCGGACGACTGGCACTGGGCCAGGAAGCGGGCGGCCTTCAGGGCGCCGGAGGCGAAGACCTCCCTGGACTGGGCGGAGTGGCGCAGCTCGATGAGCTCGTCCCGGCCGGCAAAGAGGATCTCGTGATCGCCGGCGATGGTGCCGCCCCGGATGGAGGAGATGCCGATCTCCCGGCGGTCCCTGGGCCTGCGGACGGCGTGGCGGTCCCACACGTACTCCGGCTCATAGGGCAGGGCTTCGGACAGGGCATCGGCCAGCAGGAGAGCGGTGCCGCTGGGGGCGTCCACCTTTTTGTTGTGGTGGCGCTCCACGATCTCGATGTCGAACTCCTCCCCCAGCAGCCGTGCGGCCTGGCGGGCCAGCTTGGAGAGCACGTTGATACCCAGGGAGAAGTTGGCGGAGCGGAAGACGGGGATGCTCCGGGCCGCCGCCTCGATCTCCAGAAGCTGGTCCTCCGAGTAGCCGGTGGTGGCCAGGACCACGGGCAGCTGCCGCTTGACGCAGTAGCCCAGCAGGCCGGTGAGGGCGGCGGGGTGGGAGAAGTCCACCACCACCTGGGCGGGGACGGAGCACTCAGCGGGGGAGGAGAAGACGGGAAAATCCCGGTCAGCGGTGCCGAGAATGTCGAAGCCGGCGGCGATGTGGAGATCGGGCTGGTCGGCGCACAGGGCCTCCAGTACCCGGCCCATCCGCCCGTTGCAGCCGGAGAGGATCAGGTCCAGCATGAAAATTCCTCCTTTTTCATCGTTCCTTGAAAAGACAGACGGCCGTGGGGAAGCACGGCCGTCTGAGGTTGGATTTACTGATTTACTGGTGGGCGCCGGAGGCCGGCAGCAGGCCGGTCCGCTCCATGGCGGCCCGGAGGACCTCCAGGTTGGCGGGGGAGATGTCGCACAGGGGGAGGCGCAGCCCGCCCACGTCCTTGCCCATGAGGTTGAGGGCGGCCTTGACGGGGATGGGGTTGACCTCACAGAAGAGGGCGTCGATGAGGTCCATATGCTCCAGCTGGAGCCGGGCGGCCTCCTCGAAACGGCCCTCCAGGCAGCGGTGGGTGATGTCCACCATGAGCTTGGGGTCAATGTTGGCCACTACAGAGATGACGCCCTTGGCGCCCAGGGACATCATGGGGACCACCTGGTCGTCGTTGCCGGACCAGATGTAGAAGTCGTCGCCGCAGAGGTAGCGGGTGTGGGTGATGAGGTTCAGATTGCCGCTGGCCTCCTTCACACCGTTGATCTTGGGATTCTGTGAGAGGACCTTGTAGGTCTCAGCGGTGAAGGAGACGCCGGTCCGGGAGGGCACATTGTAGAGGATGATGGGCAGCTCGGTCCGGTCGGCGATGTACTCGTAGTGGCGGATGAGGCCCTCCTGAGAGCACTTGTTGTAGTAGGGGGTGACGTGGAGGAGGGCGTCGGCGCCGGAGTCCTCGGCGTGCTGGGAGAGGTAGACGGCGGCGGAGGTGTCGTTGCTGCCGGCGCCGGCGATGACCTTTACCCGGTGGTTCACATACTTGACGCAGAAGTTGACGGCGGCGATGTGCTCCCTCAGGGTGAGGGTGGAGCACTCACCGGTGGTGCCCACGGCGCAGATGGCGTCCACGCCGGCGGCGATCTGCTCGTCGATGAGCTGGGCGAAGCGGTCGTAGTTGATGGCGCCGCTCTGGTCGAAGGGCGTGACGATGGCGGGGCAGGCACCGGTGAAAATGGGCTCTCTCATATTCAATTACCTCCTGATCAGACAGGTGTGCTGTCCACGGAGGCGCAAAGTCAGCTCTCTATGTCTCTTACGCCTTGACGATGTAGCCCTCGGCGCACAGCAGCTCGGCAAGCTCTACCGCGCCGCCTGCCGCGCCCCGGAGGGTGTTGTGGGACAGACACACGAACTTGTAATCGTACTGGGTATCCGGGCGGAGACGTCCAATGGAGATGGTCATTCCATTGCCCAGGCCGCGGTCAAGTCTGGCCTGGGGACGATCGGGCTCCTCGAAATAGTGGAGGAACTGCTGGGGGGCAGAGGGGAGCTTGAGCTCCTGAGCACGGCCCCGGTATTCCGCCCAGATGGCCTTCATCTCATCCATCGGGGGCACCTTTTCAAAATCGACGAAGACAGCGGCAGTGTGCCCGTTGGACACGGGGACGCGGAGGCACTGGGCGGTGATGGCCGGCTTGACGGCATTGACGATGACGCCGTTTTCCACCCGGCCCCAGACCTTCATGGGCTCCTGCTCGGATTTCTCCTCCTCGCCGCTGATATAGGGGATCACGTTGTCCACCATATCGGGCCAGGACTCGAACGTCTTCCCGGCGCCGGAGATGGCCTGGTAGGTGCACACCAGGATCCGCTCCAGGCCGAAGCCGCGCAGGGGATGGAGGGCGGGCACATAGCTCTGGATGGAGCAGTTGGACTTGACCGCGATGAGCCCGCGCTTCATCCCCAGTCGCTTTCGCTGCGCCTCGATCACCTGGATATGCTCCGGGTTCACCTCGGGGATGACCATGGGCACATCCTCCGTCCAGCGGTGGGCGGAATTGTTGGAGATCACCGGGCACTCGTGGCGGGCATAGGCCTCCTCCAGAGCGCGGATCTCCTCTTTCTTCATGTCAACGGCGGAGAAGACAAAATCCACCATGGAGGCGATCTTCTCCACGTCGGCCTCGGCGTTCATGACCACCATGTTTCTGGCCTGCTGGGGGATAGGGGTGTCCATGGCCCAACGGCCTCCCACGGCCTCCTCGTAGGTCTTGCCGGCGGAGCGGGGACTGGCCGCGATGACCGCCAGCTCGAACCAGGGGTGGTTCTCCATGAGAGTGACAAAGCGCTGGCCCACCATACCGGTGCCGCCGATTACGCCGACCTTGTATTTTTCCATGCCGCAGACCTCCATTTATTGTGCGCTCACCCGTATTCTATCCGGAAGAGGCTTCCAACTTGCCTGTCCGCCGGAAAAACGGCGGTTGCAATGGCGTCGGGTTTTGTACTATAATGTCTCCTGTATCCGCGTGTCCCGGGGCAGAAGGTGTGCTCCTGAGGCTTCCGGGCGAATCGCGGAGGGTATTTCCGTTAGTTTAGCACAATTCTTTTTCAATGTAAACTGCTAATTCACAGAAATGGAGCTTCCTCATGGGCAAAACTTTGATTCGATTCGTGACAGTCCTCCTGGCTGCTACCCTCTGTCTGGGGTGTGTGACCCTGGCCGCCGGTTCCGAGACCAAGGAGATCCTGCGGGTGGGCCTCTTCTACGGCAGCACCGCTCTTCCGGGCGCCAACCTGGAGAACAGTGTGGGGAGCGGCTACCGCTTCGGCTGGTATGACGACGATCTGACCTTCCACCAGCTGGGAAGCTCCGCGGAGACACAGATCTCCGTCGTCAAGACCCAGAACGTCACCCTCTCCGGCGGCAATTACGTGGACGGCACCGGTTCGGTGACGGTGGGCTGTTTCCACCTCCAGCTCCCCACGGCCTATGCCACCTTTGAGGAGGCCCAGGCCGCCGCGTCGACGGTGAGCAATGGGTTTCCTGCCTGGATCGAGGGGACATACTATGTGCGGGTGGGTGCCTACACCAGCAAGGAGGAGGCACTCTCAGCCCAGACTGCGCTTGGCCTCTCCACTGCTACGGTGGCAGGTACCAGCGGCTACGCTGTTACCGTGGTGGTCACCAAGACCGGCAAGCCCATCTTCCAGTTTGACGGCGGACAGGGGTACAGCCTGGGCATCCGGCCCGGCCTGGACGACAGCGTCAAGACGGTCACCTGGTTCAAGGGCTACCGCTATTACGGCGGCTTCCAGTACCGCCGCAGCGGCGGGAACATCACCGTCATCAACATCGTGGACCTGGAGGACTATATCAAGGGCGTCCTCCCCTATGAGATGAACAACGCCTGGCCCCTGGAGGCCCTGAAGGCCCAGGCGGTGTGCGCCCGGACCTACGCCGTCACCAATACCGTCAGCCACGCCAGCAGCGGCTTCGACGTGTGCAACAACACCCACTGCCAGATGTACCAGGGCCTGAATCAGGCCAACGACCGCACCGACCAGGCCGTGGAGGAGACGGCGGGGGAGTACGTGCGCTATCAGGGCAAGCCGGCCATCACCTACTACTCGGCCAGTGACGGCGGCGCCACCGAGGACGTGCGGAACATCTGGAATTCCACCGCCGATCTGCCCCACTTGAAGGGGGTCATCGACCCCTATGAGGCCGACCTGGCCGACAGCATCTCCCAGTACAACTGGACGGTCACTGTCTCCAAGTCTGAGATCGCCTCCAAGCTCCAGAGCAAGGGCTACAACTGCGGCGCCATCGTGGACGCCTACGTGGCGGAGCTCAGCGAGACGGGGAATCCCAAAACCATCACCTTCGTGGATGCCAACGGGAAGAAGTGGTCCTTCGGCCCGGAGACCCTGCGGATCTGGTTCAGCCTTCGCTCCAACCGCTTTACCGTGGGCGGCGGCAGCGTCAGCAGCACCTATTATGTGAACGGAACCTCTGACACCCTGAGCTCCGTCAGCGGGGCGTATGCGGTGGGCGGGGACGGTACCGTGACCGCCATCTCCGGGACGCCCTATGTGGCCACCTCCTCCGGCACAGGGCTCCTGGGAAGCTCCACTACCACCTCCTCCGGCACCAGCGTCACCTTCACCGGCTCCGGCTACGGCCACAACGTGGGCATGAGCCAGCAGGGCGCCCGGGCCATGGCCCTCCGGGGGATGGATTACATCGATATTCTGACCTTCTACTTCACCGGTATCACGGTGAGCTGAGAAATCTAAGGAAAGCGGGAACACGACTTGAAGACATCGGATTTTTACTATGATCTGCCCCAGGAGCTCATCGCCCAGACCCCTCTGGACCGGCGGGACGCCTCCCGGCTGATGGTGCTGGACAAGAACACCGGCGCGGTGAAGCATATGCACTTTTACGACCTGCCCAGCCTGCTGCGCCCCGGCGACTGCCTGGTGCTCAACGACTCCCGGGTACTGCCCGCCCGGCTGCTGGGCCACCGGGAGCCCGGCGGCGGCGCGGCGGAGGTGCTCCTCCTCAACGATAAGGGGGACAAGACCTGGGAGTGTCTGGTCCGGCCGGGCAAGAAGATGAAGCCTGGCACAAAGCTCTCCTTCGGCGACGGGCTGCTCACCGCCGAGGTTACCGAGACCCTGGACGGCGGCAACCGGCTGG
>CAUBHZ010000093.1 GCA_958435885.1 uncultured Intestinimonas sp.
TGTCGTCGGTGAGGGCCTTGTAGGCCAGCTTGTCCACCGCGTCGCTGGCGTTGGAGATCAGCTCCCGCAGGAAAATCTCCTTGTGGGTGTAGATGGAGTTGATCATCAGGTCCAGCAGCCGCTTGGACTCCGCCTTGAATTGTTTCTTCGCCATGGTACATGCCTCCATATATATGTGAATCTTCTTAAAAAACGATAGGTTAGCACTCTCCACTTTTGAGTGCTAACCTATCATAGTCCTTCGCACACGATTTTTCAAGAGGGTTCAAGAAATGTTTACAATTTTACTCCACCCGGATGGAGAACTGCTGGGCGTAGGACTGCTCCGCCCCCTCCTCCGGGAGAAGGTAGCCGCTGATCAGGCGATAGCCACTGTACTCCACCTCATTTTCCACCGTGAGGCCAGCCAGGGTGAAGCGGAAGTCCTCCGTATAGACCCCCATCTGCTCCGCCGCATCCCGCAGCAGAAAATACCAGTTCAGCAGTCCCACCTCCGGCTGCGCGGCCAGCATGGCCAGAAAGGCGGCTGTCTGCTCGATTTCCGCCCCGTCCCAGAAATAATCCGGCGCTCTCTCATAGGTGAAGGAGACTCCGGTGAGCACGCCGTCCCCAGTGGTCTCATAATGGAAGATGGGGGGCGGGTTCCCCAGGCTGATGGTGCCTTCGGGCACCACCCAGGTGCCCGTCTCGTCCAGAGTCATACTGTTCAGGTCATATTGCCGGACCAGATCGTTGTAATTCCGGGCAAACTCGGCCACAGTCAGGGGATGGCGCACCGGCGGCATGGTCATTTGAAGGGCCAGCAGGAGGGACAGCGCCACGTCCAGGGCCACTGCCCCCGCCCAGGCCAGGCACCTGAGGCCGCTCTCGTCCCGGATGGCGTAGGAGCGGCCCTCGTCCCAGGGCAGGACCTCCCCGTCGGAGCAGGCCCGGTAGCTCTTGTAGTTGCGGTAGAGCTGATAGATGGGGATGCCCCAGCCTTCGCCGTACCGGAAGAGGACGGCCAGCCGGGCGACGGCCTCCCCGAAGGTAAGCTTGCCCCCGTCGGCATTGCGGACCTTCAGGCCGAAGATCCACTTGCCCGGGGTGGTGCCCCAGGTGGCCAGGAGCAGGGGCTCCAGCAGGAACTGGACGCCCCAGGCCAGGTAGTCCTCCACCAGGGTGTTGAGGATGCCCTCCCCGAAGGTGAAGCGCAGGCCGAGCACCAGGGCGGCATTCAGCAACAGGATGTACAGGCTGTGGTCCAGCGCCCGGGCCAGGTACCGCCGCCAGGGGTGGCGGACGATGGGCAGGCTGTCGGCGGCGGGCGGCGCCAGGGTGACCCCCGTCTCCCCCAGCTTGTCCAGCTCATCCAGGTAGCGCCCCGCGTCCAGGGTGGCGTACTCCGCCCCCTCCACCTCCATGGCACGGCACAGGGTCCGGGCGGCCTCCCGCTCGGCAGCCTCCCGGCGCAGCCGTTCCTCCTGGGTCCGCAGGGCGTCCCCCAGCCGCAGTCTTCCCGCCTGGAGGGCCTTGATGTCCTCCAGGGGCAGGCCCAGGGCCCGGAGCAGCTTGATCCGCCGCAGGGTCTCCACATCGGCCTCCGAATAGTCCCGGTAGCCGTTGGCCAGCCGCTCCGGTGAGAGCAGCCCCTCCTTTTCATAAAAGCGGATGCTGGCCCGGGGCAGGCCCAGGACCGTCTCCAGTTGGGATATGTTCATGACAACGCCTCCCTTCCAAGCCCAGTATAAAGGGTAAAGCCGGTTTACAGTCAAGCCTTTTTCGCAAAAAACAGGCCGGAGGGCAAAAAAAGTCCGCCGCAGAGAACTGCGGCGGACTTTTTTCACGTTACACCCGCACCGGGGGTAGGGCGGCGATCACGGCCTCCGCCATCAGGCGGTGGCCCTCCCCGTCCGGATGGAGACCGTCCAGATAGTGGGTATGGCCCTCCGGGGGCAGGAGGCCGGGGACAGTGAAGTCCACCGTTTTGAAGCTGAAGGTCCGGGCAAACCGCACCAGCCAGTCCCGATAGGAGGAAAAGACAGGGGCCAGCTTATGGTAGTCGGTGAGGGCCAGCCAGGGCTCCGGGATGCCCTCGGCGTACACCGGCGGCGGCAGGGCGACCATGGGCCGGACCCCGGCGGCTACCGCCTGGTTGGCCATGGCGGTCAGATTGAGCCGGGCGGGAGCGTCGCTGCCCCCGAAGATGATGTCGTTGGCGCCCCCCAGCAGGAGGACCCGGTCTGGCTTCTCGTCCAGCACGTCCCGGCCGAACCGGGAGAGCATGCCGCCGGTGGTGTCCCCGTTCACCCCCCGGTTCACCAGGGTGTGGCCGGTGGCTGCCGCCGCACGGCTCACCCAGCAGTCCTTCCTGGGGACGCCGTAGCCGTAGGTCAGACTGTCCCCCAGGCAGACGATCTTCACTTCTTCAGCGCCAGGGCGGCCTTGACCTTGGCCACGATGCCGTCGGCGGTGAGGCCGTAGGCCGCCAGGACCTCGGCGGCCTTGCCGGAACGGCCGAAGACGTCCTCCACGCCGTGGCGGACCACCGGCACCGGGCAGACCCCGGAGAGGTACTCGGCCACAGCGGAACCCAGACCGCCCACGATGTTGTGCTCCTCGGTGGTGACGATGCACCCGGTCTCCTGAGCGGCCTTGAGGACCAGCTCCTCATCCAGGGGCTTTATGGTGTGCATGTCGATGACCCGGGCCTGGACGCCCTCGGTGGCCAGGGTCTCGGCGGCCTTCATGGCCTCCTGGACCATGAGACCCACGGCGATGATGGTGACGTCGCCGCCCTCCCGGAGGGTGACGCCCTTGCCCAGCTGGAAGGAGTAGCCGGGCAGGTCCCCGGTCAGGTCCTCCACGGCGGAGCGGCCCAGGCGCAGGTAGGCGGGGCCGTCGTAGTCCATGAGGGCCTTGACGGCGGCCTTCATCTCGGTGCCGTCGCAGGGGCAGCACACCACCATACCGGGGATGGCCCGCATGACGGCCAGGTCCTCGCAGGCTTGGTGGGTGGCGCCGTCCTCGCCCACGGAGAGGCCGCCGTGGGAGCCCACCACCGTCACGTTGAGGTGGGGATAGGCGATGGAGTTGCGGACCTGCTCAAAGGCCCGGCCGGAGGCAAAGATGGCAAAGCTGTTGGCGAAGGCCTTCTTGCCGGCGGCGGCCAGGCCGGCGGCCACGGTCATCATATTGCCCTCGGCGATGCCCATGTTGAAGAACCGGTCGGGGTAGGCCTTGGCAAAGCCCTTGGTCATGGTGGAGCCGGAGAGGTCGGCGTCCAGGACCACCAGGTCGGGGTACTGTCCCCCCAGCTCTACGAGCGCGTCGCCATAGGCGGCGCGGGTGGCGATCTTCTCTCCCATCTTACTTCCCCTCCAATTCCGCCAGGCCGGCGTTGAGCTCGGCCATAGCCTTTTCAAACTGCTCGTCGTTGGGCGCCTTGCCGTGCCAGCCCGGATCGTTCTCCATGAAGGAGACCCCCTTGCCCTTGACGGTGCGGGCCAGGATCATGGTGGGCTTGCCCTTGCAGGCGGCCGCCTGCTCCAGGGCGTCGGCGATGGCGGCGTGGTCATGGCCGTCCACCTTGAGCACGTTCCAGTTGAAGGCGGCGAACTTGGCGTCCAGGGGCTCAGAGGGCATGACGTCGGCGGTCTTGCCGTCGATCTGGAGGCCATTGACGTCCACGAAGGCGCACAGGTTGTCCAGGTGGTACTTGGCGGCGGCCATGGCGGCCTCCCACACCTGGCCCTCCTCCACCTCGCCGTCGCCCAGGACGGTGTAGACCCGCCAGTCGGCCTTGTCCAGCTTGCCGGCCAGGGCCATGCCCACGGCGGCGGAGATCCCCTGGCCCAGAGAGCCGGTGGACATGTCCACGCCGGGGACGTGGCGCATATCGGGGTGGCCGGACATATGGCCCTTGATGGAGCGGAACAGCTTGCAGTCCTCCACGGGGAAATAGCCCCGGAGGGCCAGCACGGCGTAGAGGGCGGGGGTACAGTGTCCCTTGGAGAGGACAAAGCGGTCACGGCCGGGGTCGGTGGGAGCCTTGGGGTCTATCCGCATGGTATGAAAATAGAGGGTGGTCAGCAGGTCCATCACCGACAAGGAGCCGCCGATGTGGCCGGAGCCCGCGGTGTGGACCATGTCCATGGCCAGGATGCGGGCATGCTGAGCGGTCACGGCCAACTCATGGGCACGGGTCTGTTCCATTGGGATCATCCTTTCTCTCGGCGCCGCCGGACGCGGCCGCCGTTCTTTCTTCCCCCTAGTATAATCCATGCTCAGCCCCGGCGCAAGGCCCATCCCGCGCAGGAAATGCTTGCGTATTGATTCGACTCATGGTATAGTACGGATATCCTATCCATTACAGGAGGTAATTTAGATGACCCGCTTTTCCCACCGCGTTCTGGCCACGGCCACCGCTCTGACGGTGCTGAGCACCGGCGCTTCCGCCTTTGCCGCTGAGGCCGCCGAGCCCACCGCCGCCCCCGAGTCCGCTGCCAGCGCCATCGCCGTGCAGCTGGACGGCAAGGCCCTCTCCTTCACCGACGCCGTCCCCCAGGTGCAGGACGAGCGCACCTTCCTCCCCTTCCGGGCCGTGTTCGAGGCCATGGGCGCCGAGGTGAGCTATGACGCCGCCGCCAACCAGGTCTCCGCCACCCGCGGCGGCACCACCGTCACCATGACCCTGGGCTCCACCGAGGCCACCGTCACCACCGACGGCGTCTCCACCACCCTGGCCATGGACGTGGCTCCCTATGCCGCCGAGAACCGCACCTACGTCCCCGTCCGCTTCGCCGCCCAGGCCTTCGGCTGCGCCGTGGGCTGGGACCAGGACGACAACACCGTCATCCTGGTGGACACCCAGAAGCTCCTGGAGGCCGCCAAGGCCGACCACACCTATACTTATCTGGACAAGTACCTGGCCTACAATCAGAAGTTCATGACCGGCAACTGGGAGATGAAGGCCGCCTTCAACGCCTCCGCCACCGTGCTGGGCATGGGTCCCGCCACCCTGGAGGGCACCATGAACGGCATCAGCGCCGGCTCCACCCAGCTCTCCGCCAACATGAACATGAAGCTGGACGTCCAGGCCCTGCTGGAGGGCATCGCCGCCATGACCGACACCGCCTCTGAGGTGGACGCCGAGACCGCCGCCCTGCTGGCCTCCCTGAAGACCGACGGCATCGACATGGAGATCCGCGGCGACATGGCCACCGGCATGCTCTATTTCAAGATGTCCGGTGACGCCCTGGCCACCGCCGGCATTCCCGCCGACACCTGGATCTCCATGGACCTGGGCGCCCTCTACGGCACCATGGGCATTGACTACGCCTCCCTGCTGGACGTCTCCAAGAACCTGGATGCCTCCGCCCTGCTCCAGACCGCGCTGAGCAGCACCGCCCTCACCGACAAGGACACCGACTACGCCGCCGTCTCCGCCCTGGTGGAGGGCGTGGCCAAGTTCCTGGCCGATGACTCCTTCACCAAGGACGGCGACAACTACACCACCACCTACACCCTGGACCAGGACGGCGCCGACGCCACCATCTCCTTCACCCTGCTGATGAAGGACGACGCCGTGGTAGGCTACGATCTGACCATGAAGGCCACCACCGGGGCCTCCGATGAGACCGGCATCCCCGCCATGGCCATGGACATGAAGGCCGGCATGGACGCCGACAACAACATGACCGTCTCCATGACCCTGGACTCCAACAACATGCTGGACATGAGCCTGGAGATGACCGGCAGCTACGCCGCCACCGACAAGGCCCCCGAGCTCACTCCTCCTGCCGATGCCACCGTGATCCCCTACGAGCAGCTGATCACCGGTGCCGCCGCCCAGGCCTGAGCACTACCCCCGGAAAGTAAAATCAGCCCTCCCCGCCACGGGGAGGGCTGATTTTTTATGCCGCCCGGGGCCGGGGCACCGGCCGGAACCGGGGCTCCTGCCGGGTCTCGAAGGCGGCGGGGTCGGGGTGCAGGCCGAGGAGCTCCGCCACGGCGCACACCTTGTCCACACAGCTCACCACCAGAGACTCCAGGTAGCGGTAGGGCCGCAGGGTCAGCGGCCACATGTGCTTGACGATGATGTCCCGCTCCTTCTCGCTGAGGGAAAAGAAGGTCTGGGCGTTTTTCAGGGCCGTCCTGGGGTGCTCGGTGCCGTGCCACTTGCCGTTGGGCGCCTTCTGGCTGGTCCAGTCGTAGAGGTAGAGGTCGTGGAGCAGCCCGCCCCGGGCGGCGGCACAGGCGTCCAGCCCCATCCACAGGCACACCCGCCAGCTCCAGTAGGACACCCACACGCTGTGGTGGAAGCAGCTGAAGCCCTCGGCGTGCTGGGGCAGGCGCTCCATGGCCCGGACGGCCGGGTGGTCCATCAGGTCGGACACCGCGGTCAGGTACGTCTCATATTCAAAAAAGGTCCACATATGCTTCCCCTCCTGTGTTCGTTTTCCATAGCATACCCCATCTTCCTTGGAAAACCCTTTTCCCGGGATTAAGAATTCCTTACGAGGCGCGGAAAAAAGAGGAAACGCGTTTTAGCACTCTCGATCAAAGAGTGCTAATGTTTACAATTTGGACATATTTTTTTGTATATTTGTTCACAGACCCAGGCGTATACTAGGTCCAGAAACAAAGAGAAAGGGTTGGTTCCCAAGGGAATGTGACCCTGGAAAGAGGATGGTTTTCATGGCAGACGCGAGATTCTAGCAATTCATTCCCATGACTGCTAACGTGACCTGATCTTTGAAAGGAGCCTTTGATATGTTTGGTATGATCCCCTTTGAGCGCAGTGACGACAACTTTTTCGACCTGTTTGATAATTTCGAGCGCAAGTTCTTCGGCAACAGCAACGCCGCGATCCCCGATTTCCGCACCGACATCCGCGACGCCGGCGACCGCTTCGTCTTAGAAGCCGAGCTGCCCGGCTTCAACAAGGAGGACATCAAGCTGGATGTGAAGGACGGTATCCTCACCATCTCCGCCCAGCACGATGAGAACAAGGACGAGAAGGACGACAAGGGCAGTTACATCCGCCGTGAGCGCCGCTACGGTTCCTTCACCCGTTCCTTCGACGTCTCCGGTGTGGATGAAGAGCACATCACCGCCTCCTACTACAAC
>CAUBHZ010000094.1 GCA_958435885.1 uncultured Intestinimonas sp.
ACCCCGCCCCAGTCCGGTCTGGAGGAGGCGGGCCAGCGCCGGGCCAACGTGCTGGGGGTGTACAGAGCGCCTGATGCCGCCGCCGGCCTCCGGGTCCTGCTGGCCGACGACGTGGTCACCACCGGCTCCACCCTGTCCGAATGTGCCAGGACCCTCCTCACCGCCGGAGCGGCGGAGGTGGTGTGCGTCACCCTGGCACAAGCCCGGAAGGACAGGCCGGAAAAGCCGCGAAAAACTGCGAAATAACAGTTGAAATGCAGCCTGCTTGCCGTTATAATAAATAAGAAAGCTCCTGTTTTTGCATATTTTCCAGTTTCAGGGTTATACTCTCCTGGAATACAAGATAAATCGAATGAGGTAATGATATGAATTGGTTTAGCAAGGACATCGGTATCGATCTGGGTACCGCCTCCGTTCTGGTATATGTCAAGGGAAAAGGCGTGGTGCTCCGCGAGCCCTCTGTGGTGGCCATGGACAAGAACACCGGCAAGCTGCTGAAGGTGGGGGCCGAGGCCAACGCCATGCTGGGCCGCACCCCCGGCAACATCATCGCCATCCGCCCCCTGCGGGAGGGCGTCATCTCCGACTACGATATGACGGAGCGGATGTTGAAGGAGTTCATCAAGAAGGTCACCTCCTTCCGCCTGTTCAAGCCCCGTGTGGTCATCTGCGTCCCCTCCGGCATCACGGAGGTGGAGGAGCGCGCCGTCATTGATGCGGGCATCCAGGCGGGCGCCCGCCGGGTCTACCTGATCGAGGAGCCTGTGGCCGCCGCCATCGGCGCTGGCATCGACATCGCCAAGCCCGACGGCCACATGATCGTGGACATCGGCGGCGGCACCACCGACATCGCGGTCATCTCCCTGTCCGGCATCGTGGAGTCCACCTCCATCAAGATCGCCGGCGACCAGTTCGACGAGGCCATCGTGAAGTACATACGGCGCAAGCACAATGTACTCATCGGTGAGCGGACGGCGGAGGAGCTGAAGATGCAGATCGGCTGCGTCTTCCCCCGCCCGGAGGAGCAGACGGTGGAGATCAAGGGCCGCTGCCTCATGACCGGCCTGCCCCGGGTGTTCTCTGTGTCCTCTAGCGAGATGATCGAGGCCTTCGAGGAGGTCTCCACCCGCATCCTGGAGGCCATCCACGGCGTGCTGGAGCGCACGCCCCCCGAGCTGGTGGCCGATATCTCCACCAACGGCATCGTCATGACCGGCGGCGGCAGCCTGGTCTGGGGCTTTGACAAGCTCATCGAGTCCCACACCGGCATCGAGACCTACGTGGCCGATGACGCCATCTCCTGCGTGGCCTACGGCACCGGCAAGAGCCTGGAGTGGGTGGGCGAGATGCAGGACGGCACCATGAACATCTCCCGCCGGAAGCAGATGAACTGAGCTCCGGCACCCTGCAATGAAAAAACGGGATGGCGCGGCTGCGCCATCCCGTTTCCTTTCTCTGCTCACATACCGGGGATCGTCCCGGCGTTCTTCTCTTCCTGCACCCGGATACCGTGGAGCATCAGCTCGCTGTACGGGGTGGGGATACCGTGCTTCTTCCCCAGCTCCACCATGGCGCCGGCGAAGAGGTCCACCTCCGTCTTCTTCCCCCGCTCCAGGTCCTGGAGGGTGGAGGGCCGGTTGGCCGGGTTCTGACCGTAGGTCACCTTGTCCCGGGCCGCTCGGTCAGCCTCGGTGATCTCCACGCCTGCCTCGGCCTTTGCCACCGCCGCCACCTCGGCCATGAGGGCCTTGCGGATGGCGTCGGCCTCGCTGCCCGGCCGGTAGGCACCGTAGGGCACCCCCAGCAGAGCGCAGGGCAGGTTCTCGCTGACGTTGCCCATGAACTTCACCCACAGGCAGCGGAGCATGTCCGGCTCCACCGAATAGCGGATGCCCGCCCGGTCGAAGAGGTCGGCCAGCGCCTTCACCCGGTCGCTCCACACCTCGTTCTTGGCCTCGCCGAAGCGGATGAGCCCCCGCTGGGGATCAAAATGGGCCACTCCGTTCTCCATGGAGGAGGCCACCCACATACTGGCGTAGAGTACCTTATCCATGCCATACACCGCTCCGGTCTGCCGGGCACAGCTGAGGCCGTTGAGCACCGGCAGCAATATGGTGTCCGGCCCCACCTGGTTGGCCACCTGCCCCAGAGCCTCCTCCAGGGCGTAGTCCTTCACGGCGATGATGACCAGGTCCGCCGGACCGGTGTGTTCCCCCGGCTCCACGATGGACAGGCGGTAATCCTCCCCATTGATGGTGACGCCCCGCTCCAGCCGCCGCTTCCGTTCGCCGTCGGCCATCACCCGGAAGTCGTCTCCCAGGACCTTTTGCAGCCCCGGTGTAAAAAAGGCGCCCATGGCCCCCAGGCCGATGAGCACCGCACTTTTGATCTGCTTCATCCCCGCAGCCTCCCACTCTCCGCCGCTTTGGCGGTTTCATTTCAAGTTTTCATTGTACCCCCGCCAGCCGCCGCCGTCAACGGCGGAATTGCCATTTGATTGAGCATGCTCATAAATCCACCATCCACAAGGAGGTCCCCCATGTCCGAGCTCATCTTCAACGCCCTCCCGCTCACCCAGGAGGAGCGGGCCCGTTTCACCGCCGCCGCCCCCGGTGTGGAGCAGCGCTTCGTCCCCCTCATGGACAACAGCGGTCTCACCGTCCCCCTCTCCGATCCCTCCCTGGTGGAGGGAGCCACCGTGGTGCTGGGCAGCCTGCCCGCCGACGTGCTCTCCGCCTCCCCCACCCTGAAGTGGCTCCAGACCTGGAGCGCCGGGGTGGACGTCTACCTGAAGCCCGGCGCCCTGCCCGACGGCACCATGCTCACCTCCGCTGTGGGAGCCTACGGTCCCTCGGTGGCCGAACACCTCTTTGCCTGCCTCCTGGCCCTGCTGAAGCGCCTGCCCCAGTACCGGGACCAGCAGCGCGGCCACCGCTGGGCCGACCTGGGCACGGTGAAGACCCTCTCCGGCGCCACCGTTCTGGTGGTAGGGGCGGGGGACATCGGCCAGCGCTTTGCCGCCCTGTGCCAGACCATGGGGGCACACACCGTAGGTCTCAAGCGGACGGTCTGCCCGCCTCCCGCCGGTCTGGACGAGATCCACACTCTGGACGAGCTGGACCAGTGGCTGCCCAAAGCCGACGTGGTGACCCTGGCCCTCCCCCAGACCCCCGGCACCATCCACATCATGGACCAGCGCCGGCTGGACCTCATGAAGGACGACGCCATTGTCCTCAACGGAGGCCGGGGCTCCGCCATCGACCCCCAGGCCCTGGCCGAGACCCTCCGGGTGGGCCGACTGTGGGGAGCCGCCCTGGACGTCACCGAACCGGAGCCCCTCCCCGCCGACTCCCCCCTCTGGGACATCGACAACCTGATCCTCACCCCCCACGTGGCCGGCGGCCTCCACCTGGAGGGCACCCGGGAGCGGATCGTGGCCATCGCCCTGGAGAACCTGAAGCGCTATCTGGCCGGGGAGCCCCTGAAAAACCGCATGAAGTAAACCGAAAGGGACGGAGTGTGAAACACGCTCCGTCCCTTTTCCCGCCTTGACATACCTAGGGCTTCGAGGTATATTACACCTAGAAAGCCGAGGTATTTTTGATCTTGACAGAAAGGAGCAACTTCCATGAAGGCGGACAAAAATCTGCTCTCCGGCAGCACCACCCTGCTGGTCCTCTCCCTGCTCTCCACCGGCGACAAGTACGGCTACGAGATGATCGCCGAGCTGGACGCCCGGAGCGACCACACCTTCACCCTGAAGGAGGGGACCCTCTACCCCATCCTCCACGGCCTGGAGAAGGAAGGGGCGGTAAAGTCCTACACCAAGGAGGCCGACACCGGCCGGACCCGGAAGTACTACCGGATTACCAAAAAGGGCCTCAAGGCCCTGGAGGAACAGAAGAAGGAGTGGTTGGAGTTCTCCGAGAAGGTGAACGCCATCCTGGCGGGCTGCACACCCGCCCTGGCGTGATGGACGGCTCTTTTACTCTGCTGCCCGGGACCTGTAAGGAGGTGTTCCATGGACCGCCGACAATTCTGTGATACCGTGGCCCGGCAGCTCCGATGCCGGTGGGAGGCTCCCGCCGTCCGGCAGGAGCTCTCCGACCATATCCAGGACCACATGGACGCTCTTCTGACCGGCGGCATGGGCCGGGATGACGCGGAGGAGGCCGCCGTGGCTGCCATGGGGGACCCGGTGGAGATGGGCAGAGCTCTGGACGCTCTCCACTCCCCCTGGCCCTGGCGGGTCTTTCTCCTGTGCGCCCGGTGCTGCAAGCTCGCTTTGGTGCTGGCGGTGGTGCTGGCCCTCCAGAACCTGATGACCGAGGACCTGCCTTCCCCCCGGTTCCTGCCAACTGCCACGGCCTCCTCCGCCGCTCAGGACCTGCTCCGGGAGAATTGGGAAGAGGAGGTCCGGGCCACCGGCACCGTCACCGGCGGCGGCAGGCTGGGGGACTATACCTTCCGCCCACAGGGGGAGGCCCTGCTGGTTTACCGCCCCGATTATACATACGATGACGGCACCGTCTACCCCGGCGGCCTGCGGCTCACCTTCCTGGTGGAGACCTTCCATCTCCTTCCCTGGCTGGACGACGTGGACATCCCCTGGTACGCCCTCTCCGCCCAGGACGATCAGGGCAACACCTACGGCCCGGAGGACCTTGGCACCTATCCCGAATCCACCGGCGGGCGGCTCCTGGGCCACAAGGAGTTCTCCCTCTATGACGCCGACCCGGAGGCTCGCCGCTTCACCTTCACCGTGGCTGCCGCCGGGGAGCGGCTCACCTTTACCGTGACCCTGGAGGAAGGAGGGGCATCTGCATGAGACTGAAGGAACGCTGGCACGACCTGCCCATCCGTCTCCGGGCGGGGCTCTCCGCCCTGTTCCTGGTCCTGGCCCTCCTCCTGCTGTGGTGGCTCTCCGGCTGGGCCTGGCCCACCCCGACCCTGGCCCACCGGGCCCTGGAGCGGGAGCATCTCTTCGGCCGTGGGGAGATCGTGGCAGAGGGGGAGATCACCCGCTCCGAGGACGCCTACCACAGCAGTGAGCAGGGCACCCACTTCGTCGTGAGTGAGCGGGACGGCCGCTACGCCGTCTCCATCCTCCGGCCCAAGTGGGGCTTTCTGTGGCGGAGCGCTGAGGACTTCTTCTGGCCCTACCAGGTCCTCATCCCCACCGAGGAGGACCCCCTGGCCTACGGCTTTCTGGCCGGTGATCCCCTCTACACCGCCGACTCCGGCATGGTCCGCGCCTATGGCTGGGAGGAGCTGCTGCTGGTGGTCTCCGCCAACCCGGATATCATCCGGGTGGAGGTGACCATGGACCTGGTGAGCAGGGACGAGTGGGAACAGGACCCGGACTGGGACCTCCACCACGGCGTCACCGTGGAGGCCACGGAGACCGGACCGGGCAGCGGCCTGTGGTTTGCCCCCATCACCCTGGAAAAGAGCGGCGGCACTGTCTATGTAGTCCTCCGGGGCTACGACGCCGCCGGAGAACTGGTCTATACCTACATCCCTCAGTGAAAGGAGGGCTTCCATGTACCGCCACCAATTCTGTGAACTCGTCACCGGACAGCTCCGGTGCAAGTGGGAGGCCCCCGCCGTCCTGCAGGAGCTCTCCGACCACATCCAGGACCACCAGGCCGCCCTTATGGCGGAGGGCATGGGTCGGGACCAGGCGGAGGAGGCCGCCGTGGCCGCCATGGGGGACCCGGAGGCGCTGGGCAAGGCTCTGGACGCCCTCCACTCCCCCTGGCCCTGGCGGATCTACCACGCCGTCCGGGCCGTTTCCATTGCCCTTCTGATGCTGGCCCTCTGTCTGGGACTTGGAGCCTTTCTGGGGAACGGCAATTCTGTGAGCGTCCTTTTGGAGGACCTGGGCTATACCCTGAAGGAGCGGGACCCCCAGTACATCATGGACCGCTACGTCCTCACCGACAGTGACACCGTCCGGGCCACCGGTGCCGTCACCGGCGGCGGGGCGATCGGACCCTACCGGCTCTCCCCCTCGGGTGAGGCTCTCCTCCTGGCCCAGGAGGACGGAGATACCCGGCTGGCCTTTCTGGTCTCCACCTTCCACCCTCAGCCCTGGTTGGAAAGTCTGTACCCGGACAGTCAGCCTTGCTCCGCCGTGGACGACCTGGGCAACCGGTATGGCCCCGACCAAGTCTCCTTCCTGAGCACCGGCGGACGCCTGCGGGACCTCTGCCGGGTCCTTCTGGAGGACCCCGATCCAGCCGCCCGCCGCTTCACCCTCACCCTGGACACGGACCGGGGAGACGTCACCTTTACCATTACACTGGAAGGAGGCGAGGAGACATGAAACAGCGCCTGCGTTCCCTCCCCATTCGGGTCCGGCTGGCCCTGAGCCTCCTCCTGCTGGTGCTGGCCTTCTTCCTGGCCTGGTGGTCCACCGGCTGGGCCTGGCCCACCAGGGAGCTGGCCTACCGGGTCCTGGAGACCTCCCATGGCTTCGGCCCCGGGGAGATCGTGGCTCAGGGGGAGATCTCCTTTGAGAAGGGCTACTCCAACCAAAGCGGCGCCGACTACTCCGCCTGGATGGCAGGTCGCTCCGGTGATTCCTTCGCCTTTTCGGTGCTGGCGCAGGCTCCCGGCCCTCTGTGGCGGAGGAGCTCCCAGCTGCGTTACGCCTTTCAGGTCCTCACCCCCACGGAGGAGACGCCTCTGGCCGCCGCTCTGCTTGCTCAGGCGGACGGGCCCTACGGGGTCCGTCCCGTGGGCACACCCTTTCTTTTTCATTCGGAATATCTGTGGGCCATCTGCACCCTGGACCCCGCCATCGTCCGGGTAGAGGTGACCATGAACTACACCTACCGCCTGGGGACCGACGTGGATTTCAGCGATCCCATGGAGTCCAACCCCGTCACCGCCCAGGCCCAGCCCATGGCAGAGGGGGTATGGCTGGCCCGGGTCCGGCTCCCCGACCCTCTGGAGGGCCGCAGCGGCGGTTACTCCGCCAACTATTCCTTCCGGGGCTATGACGCCGCCGGAGCCCTGATCTACGACTCCGGCCTTTCCTGACGGGAGCTTATATTTCCCATCCGCCCCCGACAGTC
>CAUBHZ010000095.1 GCA_958435885.1 uncultured Intestinimonas sp.
CACAGGCTCTGATGGTTGGCCGGGTCGATGAACAGCTGCCAGTCTCCCCGGTGGGGTGTGACATGGTCCACCACGGTGGCCCGGGTGCGAACGCCATGCCGGGCACACTCCCGGCACCAGGGCTCCCGCAGGAGCTGGGCGGGCCGCAGGTCGTCGGTCCAGACGGGCAGGCTGTACCAGCCGTGGTATTCCGCCGAGGCCCGGCGCTCGGCCCGCTTGGGCTTGTGCTTGGGACAGTAGCCCTCTCGGGTGAGCGCCGGACACCCGGGATGTCGGCAGGGTCGGAGCGGCTTCATGGCCACGGGCTATCACCTCCGGGCAAAACAAAAAGCCAGCGCCCGACCTTTCCCCGTATTGGGGTCATGTCGGGCACTGGCTAAAAAAGCACTGACCACTTTCGATATCCACGATGTGAGTCGCCTTGCAGTGACGGCACCAGAGCTGAAGGCGTGTCGCCCTCGTATCCGGCCGGACCACCTGGCTCGTTCGCATCTTGCAGGATGGACATATCACATATCCGTCCTTCACGATTAGTTTACCACAATTCCGGTCCATTTTCAACGCTTCTGTGCGCATTCTATTCCTCCCTCCCGGTTGTTACAGACGGTTTCCAGACAGATAAAAGACGCGGGGCTATTCCCTTTTCCGTCTGTGCGGCGGCCTAGTTCCTTTCTTCTCCTCCCTCCTGCTCGGCAGCAGATACTTCAAATAAAGGTAGTCACCGAACTCGTTGTGCTCCTCCCGACGGTCCAGGATGATGGCGCCGGCCGGCGCGGCGATGGTCACGTTGTCCGGCACCGGCTCGCTCACCGTCTTGGGCTTGGCCAGCCCCACGGACGGCGTCCACGACCGGGCGCCCACCTCGGCCCGCCCCACCTCTCTGGGCTCCTTGGTGAGATACTTGGCCAGGGCCTCGTAGCCCTGCCAGAGATCCAGCCGCTCCAGCTCCACCTGGCCGTAGGTCCACAGGGACCGAAGGACCTCGATGTCCTCGCCGGTGCCGTTGAGGAGCAGATGGTGGTGGAGCCGTCCACCCTCCGCCGAGAGCTGCTCCGTGATGTAGACGTACTTGAGGTCCTGCCCTCTGGCCTTCCGGTGCCGGCGCAGGAGCCGCAGCAGCTTCCGGAGGAGCCGGACTGCCGCCTGCCGGTCCCCCGGCAGGTGCTCGTCGTCATAGGTGAGCACCACATGGAGGTCACCGGGACCGAAGTTGGCGGCGATGAGCAGCTCCAGCTTCTGCCACGCCCGCCGGAGGTTGATCCGCTCCTGGGCCTCGGTGGACATCCGGCGCTTGGCCGTGCGCTCCGCCTCGGTGTCCCTTCCGGTGGCCACGGTGTAGCAGACGCCAGACACCAGCCGACCGGCGGTGATGGTCTTGAGTCGTTTCGCCATCTCAGCCCTCCGGGTCCAGCCGGTCCAGGGCGGAGCCGACGGCCCGCCAGGTCTCCATAGGTAGCTTGCCCCCCAGCAGCGCCCCCCGGAGCGCCGTCGCCGTCAGGCCCTGACCCGCCGCCTCGGCCAGCGGCTCCAGGGAGCCCAGGCCATGGCGGTCCCGGTACCGGCGGAGGGCCTCATAGATCCGCCGTTTTTCCTTCGCCCCGTAGCCGGTGAAGGCCACCTCTCCCTCCGGCTCATCGGGCGTCTCCGGAGGGACGTCCGGTCCCGTCCCTCCGGGGTCCTGCACCCGGACGCCCCCCAGCTCCGGGAGCTCCAGCAGCTCCCACTGGACCCCCTTGCCCACGATGAGGACGCCCAGTTCCAGGCTTTCTTTGACATAATTCCGCATCTGGTAGAGATCTCCGTCCAGCGCCGAGGGCACCGTCACCACCAATACGCTGCTCATATGTACTCCTTTCCGAAACGGGAACAGGCGGGGCCGCCGCCCCGCCGTCCCTGTCCTTTTTTGTATGTCCAATCGGTTGACAATCCGCGCATGGGCCGATATGCTAGGGTTGAAGGAGGGATCGACATGACTTTGGAACAGCGCCGGGCGCAGCTCCGGGAGGAACTGATGGAGCTGGTCCGCATCGTGATCAGGCTGCATCTGTCCGATCCGGCCAACGCCGACCAGAACCCGTTCCTGGCCGAGCTGGAGCGCCAGATGGCGGAAAAAACCGCCGAACTGGAGACCCTCAACGCCGAGCTCTCCGCCCCTGGTTATCAATTCCGGCGGGAGATCCACTCCTTCCGCTGGCTTCTCTGGATCATCGGCGGCATGACCCTCCTGGGCACCCTTCTGCTTCTCCCCTTTGACAGCTCCGGCCTTTGCGCTCTGACCGGTCTGGCCGCTGTGCTCAGCCTGGGCCTGGCCGCCTGGGGAAGTACCCTTCCCAAGTGCTGAGCATACATCCTTTCCGCTCTCCGACCGCCGCTCTGCAAAGGGCGGCGGTTTGTTTTTTGCGCCTGCGGGCAAGCTACCGCCGGAGGTGATCGTATGGACGATCGGTATACCAACTTTGCGGAGGACCCTGTCATGCAGGCCTATTTCTCCCAGCTCCCCACCCCCATCCGGGAGCAGATCCGCGCCCGCAAGCCCCAGCCGGCCACGCTGGAGGAGCTCCAGCGCATGGCCGAGGAGGTCAAGCGGCTGTTTTAAGGCCCCGCAGGAGGCGCCGCCCGTCGTGGGCGGCGCTTTCTCCTTCTGTGAAGCATTTCTACCGGCCCGGTGCGCTCCGGTCTGTTAAGGGCTTCGGCTGAACGGCGTAGGCCTCAAACGTCACCCCGTAATTTGCATAGGTGTCCCAGGTGCCGTCGGCAACAAAATCATCCCCATCGAACATTTCCCATTCTCCGTCGAAGTCACGCTCCCCGGTATCCGGGTCGATGGTGACCACAAAAACCACCACAGGTCTCTCGGCTTCCTCGACCCGCCGGCGCAGCTGCTCCAGGGTCAGAGGGACCATTTTCGTGGCGTCACGAGAAAGGTCTCCGGTCGGCTTGCGAGAGCGGTCGGAGCCCCGCCACCGGAAGCACTCCTCCCCCTCCCAGCCGGGACAGTAGTCCTCCTCGGGGCCGTCGTAGTGGCAGAAGGGGCAGCACTCGGTGTCGTAGTCGGTACGCCGGCGGATGGTGAGGGCCATGGCCTCCATGTCCCCCACAGCGGCAGCCAGAGCCGCCTCGGCTTCCTCTGCCCGGGCCCCTGCACTTTTTACCGCATCCGCCAGTTTTCGATTGCTGTCCATAAGGGTCGTGACAACCCCGTCAAGCTGATGATTCGCCGCCTCGGCCTCCTCCGCCCGGGCCGTCTCTTCCTCCAACTCCGCCCTGACGCCACGCAGAATGGCGCAGCCCTGGGCACCGCAGTCGTGCTCCCAGCCGCAGCCAAGGCAGGCCAGACTGCCGGTCTCCACCGTCAGCCGCCCCAGCGCCTTCAGCAGTTCACGCCTCGTCTTCATCCGTTCCCTCCTCCAGATCCTGCCGCTCCCAGGTCAGCCCCTCGGGGATGGGCGGGCCGGCGAACCAGCACACCACATGGACACTGAGGGGCAGATCCGTCACCTCGTGGCACCACCTGCCGCCTTTCCAGTAGAGCAGCCGCCCTCCGCCGGACATGGGTCCCGTCAGGCACCAGTAGTACCCCTCCGCCTCCGGCTCCCCGAAGTGCCACACCGGCGCCGCACCGCCCGGATGCAGCTCCTCTGTGAGTCCCAGCACATAGTCGGCGGAGCAGCCGAGGATCTGGGCGATCTGCTCCGGGTGAGACAGCTGCTCGGGGGCCAGGTCGTTATTGTAGAAATACTTGTCTCCGAACTCCCCGGCGGCATAGGCCCGGAGGTCGGCCACCGACACCGCCGCGTAGTAGCTCCGGGGCTGGATCTCCGCCCCATCGTCCAGGCCGGCGGCCTCTGCCGCCCGGAGGAGCCGGGCCGCGCTCCGCTGGATGTCCGCCCGGTATTTCCGCTGCTGCTCCGCCCGCCGCTCCTCCTCGGCGCGGGCGGCATCCTCCCTGCCCTCCTTCCGCAGAGCTTTGGCCTTGGAGCACATGCGGTCACAGGCATAGCTGCTGGCCTTGGCCTGGCTGCACTCCAGGCAGCACTTCTCCCCCAGGCAGAGCTCAAAGGGGTGCTCTGTGTCGTGCCGGAGGAAGGCGTCTCCACGGCGGCAGGGGCTGCCGTCCGGACAGGAGAAGGTAGGTGCCCATGTGGCCCCGCTGTTTCCGGCCTCCAGCAGCCGCTCCGCCGCCCCGCCGGAGAGGGGCTTGTCCCCGCAGATCCGGAAAAGCCGCTCCTGGAGGGCCTCCGGCATCCGGGCCAGGGCGTAGGCGGTCTGTTCCGGCAGGGCGCTCCGTTGAAACCGGCCCTGCCATTGGGAGATGAGGTGCTCCCGGATCACCTTCAGCCGGGCCAGCTTGGGGGCGGACACCTTGCAGGCCGCCGCCACCTGGTCCCGCATCCGCCCCGGGAACACATACCCCTGCTCCTTGAGCTGGTAGAGCAGTTTCTCCACCTCCTCGGCCTGGCGGGCGATCTCCGCCGCGCTGAGCACCCGGGTGGCGCTGTTGGCCATGATGAGCCGCAGCTCCCGCAGCTCGGGAGAGGCGTCATCCGTCTCCACGATGCAGGGGACGGTGGTCCACTTCTGCTCCTCCTCCGACAGGAGGGCCAGGGCGGCCCGCCGCCGGTGGCCGGAGACGATGATGTACCGGCCATTCTCCCCGGGCCTCACCCGGAGGGGCTGCTGGAGCCCGCAGAGCTGGATGTTGGCCGCCAGCTCCTCCAGGCCGTCCAGGGAGTAGAAGTTCCCCGGGTCCTGGTCCAGCCTGTCCAGGCCGATGTACTGGATCTGCTCCCTGGTGTCCGACTTGGACACACCCTCCCCCACCGCAGCCTGAAAGGCGGCGGTGATGTCAAACTTCCGGCCCATCACGTCTCCTCCATCAGCTCGGCCACGAAGGCCCGGTAGTCCTGGGCGGCTGCGCTGCGGGGCGACCAGGTGACCACCGGCTCCCCGGTCCAGGTGGACTCGTCCACCTTGGGAGAGCGCCGGATGTGGCTGCGGAACACCCGGCAGGGGGCGTTCTCCCGGAGCAGCCGCTCCCCCTGCTCCACGGTGTCGCAGCGGTACCACACGGTGGGCAGGCAGCCGGCGATGTGGACATCGGGGTAGATCCGCCGGAGACGCTGGATCTGGGCGGTGAGCTCGTTCATGCCCCGGACCGAGTAGGCGTCCAGCTTGATGGGGATGACCACGTCGGTGCTGGCGGCGATGGCGGCGGCGCAGGCCGGGGACAGGGCGGGTGGGCAGTCGATGACCATGACGTCGCAGGCATCGTCCTCAGCCAGGGCGTCCCGCAGGTCCCGGATGGCCCCCATGTGGGGCCGCCGGCCCTCCAGAAGATCGGCGTCCAGGTTCCGGAGGTCGTCGTCCGCCGGCAGCACGGAGAGCCCCCGGATGCCGCTTTCATAGACGATGTTCTCATAGTAGGGCTCGTCCCCCATCAGCAGCCCGACTAGGGTGTTGTACTCCCCCGGAGGCAGCAGGGACTGGGTGGCGTTGGCCTGGGGGTCGGCGTCCACCAGCAGCACCCGCCGGCCGTATTCCGTGGCCAGGATGGCCGCCACATTCACGGCGGTGACCGTCTTCCCCACCCCGCCCTTCAGATTGACGATGGCGATGGTTTTCATTGTCACTGCTCCTCTCATTGGTTTAGGCATGCGGGTCACACCGGAGGTGAGGTCGATTTACCGCCCCGGCGCTCCTCCCGGAGCCGCCGGATGATGCTCTGTTGGTGGAGGAGGGCCTCTATGATCTCCCGCACCATGACCCGTCCCAGGGTGATGTTGTTGCCCGGCTGCTCCAGCCGGCGGCGTAGGGTTTCGATGAGCTCCCGCTCCCCCATCACAGTCCGTACTTGGCGACAAATTCGCCGTAGCTCATATGTAAGCGCTTGGCCTTGGCGGCGATCTGCCCCAGGGTCATGGGCTTAGTGCTCTCCGACGCTTTGGTCTGTCGCTTCGCCCGGCGCTTTGCCAGGCTCTCTTTGTGGGTGGAGCGGATGACCTCCCCCCGGCACTCCGGGCAGTAGCGGGAATTGAAATGCCCCTCGCACTCCTTCCCACAGATCTCGCAGGTATAGATCATGGCTCCCCCTCCCCTCTCAGCTTGTCCAATGCCCAGAGGATGGCCTCGGCCACCTCCCGGTGCTCCTTCGCCCGGTCGGGGTCCGCCCGCATCAGGGACAGGTGGCGGCGGTACTCCGCCTCCAGCAGCTGCATTTTACGATTTTCCATAATTCCCTCCGATCCGGAACTGCTCCGGGATCTCATCCTTGACTTTCCGCCGGTAGGACATGCCGGAGATCTTGCTGGTGGCCAGAGAGAAGGCCAGCTTGCATCCACCCACAGACCCGTGCCGGTTTTTGGCCAGGTCCACGTCCAGGACGGACGGGACATTGGGGTCCACCGAGTCCCGTGCGGCGTAGTAGTCCTCCCGGTAGAGAAAGATGACGCCGTCGGCGTCCTGCTCCAGAGCCCCGGTGTCCCGGAGGTCGGAGAGCTGGGGACGCTTGTCCTGGCGGGCCTCCACCTCCCGGTTTAGCTGGCACAGGACCAGGATTGGGATGCGCAGCGCCCGGGCCAGGTTTTTCAGGTCCCCGGATATCTCCGTGGTGTACTCCACCCGCCCATACCGTCTCGCCGACGGCGGCGGCAGGATCTTGCCAAAATAGTCCACCACAATGAGCCGCAGGCCCCCGATGCTCCGGGCCAGGACCCCGATGTCGTCCACCGTCACCGTGGGGGCCGCGTTGGACCAGAAGGCCAACCCGGCCAACTTCCGGGAGGCAAAGGCCACCCGATCCTCCTCCTCCTGGGTGAGGGCCTGCATGAGCAACTTCTGGGAGGGGATGCCAGTCTCCCTTGAAATTCTTTTGGCAGAGAGCTGCTCCGTGTCCATCTCTAGGGAGACAAAGAGCACCGGGTCCGCCTGGGCCACCCGGTCGGCGATGTTGAGGGCCAGGGTGGTCTTTCCCATACCTGGCCGGGCGGCCAGCAGGTAGAGCC
>CAUBHZ010000096.1 GCA_958435885.1 uncultured Intestinimonas sp.
GCCAGGAGAAGACGGCGAAGGAGGCAAACTGGAGGGCGGTGAGGATGAAGATGTCCCGGCCCTCGGAGTATTTGGCCACCGCCACGATGTGGCAGGCGAAGAAGAAGCCGCCGATGAGGGTGAGCACATCCCCGAAGTTGAAGGCGGAGGCGCTGTCCCCGGTGACCGACACCAGGGCGATGCCGGCGATGCACAAAAAGGCGGCCAGCACGTTGTAGCGGTCGGGCCTGCGGCGGGCGATGACCCAGTAGAGGAAGGGGACAATGACGCAGTAGACGGCGGTGAAAAAGGCGTTCTTTCCCGAGGTGGTGAGGTCCAGGCCGAAGGTCTGGAAGGCGTAGGCCACAAAGAGACAGAAGCCCATGACGGTGCCTCCGATGAGATACTGCCGGTCCAGCACCTTCCACCGCTTCCAGAAGATCACCGCCAGCAGGATGGCGGCGAAACTGAACCGGATGGCCAGCAGCCAGAAGGTGGGCAGCACATCCACGCTGCTCTTCATGACCACGAAAGAGCTGCCCCAGATGATGGTGGCCAGAACGATGAGGGGACTTGCCAGCTTGGAAAGGACGCTGTTTTCCGTTTTCTCACTCATGTTGTACCGCTCCTTCAGGTGTGATAGAATAGAGGACAGACTGCCGGGCTGGAGGGATGACCTATGAAAACGCTGCCGCGGGCCTTCTATGACCGGGACACCCTGACGGTGGCCCGGGACCTTTTGGGAAAACATCTGGTCCGCCGCCTGGACGGGGCGGAGCTGGTGGTGCGCATCACGGAGACGGAGGCCTACATCGGCGCCATGGATAAGGCCTGCCACGCCTACGGCGGCCGCCGCACCGCCCGGACCGAGACCCTGTACGCCAAGCCGGGGACGGCCTACGTCTACCTCATCTACGGCATGTACCACTGCCTCAACTTCGTCACCGAGCCGGAGGGCACCGCCGCCGCCGTGCTGCTCCGTGGGGTGGAGGCGGTGTCCGGCACCGATCTCATGGCTTACAACCGCTTCGGCCGGGCCTTTGACCAGCTGACGGCCTATCAGCGGAAAAACTTTCTCAACGGCCCGGGCAAGGTGTGCAGGGCCCTGGACATCACCCGAGCCCACAACGGCCTGGACCTCACCGGCGGCGGGGAGCTCTTCCTCTGCGACGGGGAGGCCCCAACGGGAGAGATCCACGTGGGGAAACGAATCGGTATCGACTACGCCGAGGAGGCGGTGGACTTTCCCTGGCGGTTCTGGCTTTGAACGATTTACCTATGGAGGAACACAGCTATGCTTTTATTCGACCTGGACGGCACCCTCATCGACTCCAACGGCATCTGGGAGGACATCGACCTGGACTTCCTGGGCCGCCACGGCCTCACTCCCACGGAGGAGTACGCCCACACCGTGGGCCACTCCATCTTCCCGGTGGCCGCCGCCTTCACCCGGGACTACTACCACCTGGACATGACGCCGGAGGCCATCATGGAGGAGTGGATGGCGGGGGCCAGGGATGCCTACGCCCGGGTGGAGATGAAGCCCGGCGCCCGGGCCTTCCTGGAGCGCTGCCGGGACCGGGGCGAGACCATGGCCCTGGTCACCGCCTGTGTGCCCGAGCTCTGCCGCACCGCCCTCCGGCGCCACGGCCTGGAGCCCTTTTTCACCGACGTCATCTTCGCCCAGGAGCTGGGGCTGGAGAAGCGCAACCCGGAGGTCTTCCGGCTGACGGCGGAGCGGCTGAACGTGGCTCCCGGGGACTGCACCCTCTACGAGGACGCCCCCCACAACTGCACCGCCGCCCAGAGCGTGGGCATGAGGGCCGTGGGGGTCTACGACCGCTTCTATGCCAAATTCCGGGACCAGATGCGCCGCAGCTGTGACGGCTATATCACCAGTTTTCTGGAACTGCTTTGATTCACGCCCCGGCACGTAGCCGGGGCCTTTTTCTTATCCTTTGGACATGTGCTGGGCCGCCGAGCGGAGCATGAGCCGCTTGGTGCCCACCGAGTCGAAGGCGATCTCGATGAGGGCGTCGCCCCCCATGGGCTGGACCGACAGGACCATGCCCTTACCGAAGGCCTTGTGGACCACGGCGTCCCCCTTCTGGAAGGAGGGAAGGCTGGCAGCCGGCCGGGCGCCGGGAGCGGGGCGGGCGGCGCTGGCCGTGCGGCGGGTCTGGGGCGCGGCGGCGCTGGCCGTGCGGCGGGTCTGGGGCGCGGCGGCAGCCGGCCGGCCGGTCCGGGTCTCCGAGGACCAGGAGGTGCCATAGCCGCCCCGGTTGAAGGTACGGGGGGCGGGGGCGCTCTGCCACCGTCCGGCGGCGTCGTCCTCGCTCCGGCTCAGAGGGCTCCGGCCGCTCTTCTCCACGAACTCCTCCGGGATCTCCCCGGTGAACCGGGAGGGCCGGTTGGCGCTGGTGCGGCCGAAGAGCATCCGCTGGGCGGCGCAGGTCATGTAGAGCCGTTCCTTGGCCCGGGTCATGGCCACGTAGCACAGCCGCCGCTCCTCTTCCATCTCCTCGTCGTCGCCGATGGCCCGGACACCGGGGAAGATGCCCTCTTCCACGCCCACCACGAAGACCACCGGGAACTCCAGCCCCTTGGCCGAGTGCATGGTCATCATGACCACGCAGTCCTCGTTGGGGTCGTGGTTGTCCAGATCGGTATAGAGGGCGATCTCATCCAGGAAGCCGGAGAGGGAGGGCTCCCCCTCGGCGTTTTCCAGATAGTTGTTGATGGAGGTGAGAAGCTCCCGGACGTTCTCCAGCCGGGTGCGGTCCTCCACCGTGTTCTTGGCCTCCAGGGCCACGGCGTAGCCCGTCCGGGCCAGCACCTCCTCGTAGAAGTCGGGGAGGGACAGCTCCCCGGAGAGCTTCCGCAGGCCGTCCATCAGGTCGGTGAACTGGGCCAGCTTGGCCGCCGCCTTGCCGAGGTCGGGGTAGGCTTTGGCGTGCTTCACCACCTCCCACAGGCTCTTCCCCTCCTGAGCGGCAATGGCCTGGGCGGTGTCCACCGTCTTCTGGCCGATGCCCCGGGCGGGGACGTTGATGATGCGGGCCAGGCGCAGGTCGTCGGCGGGGTTGTTGAGGGCGCAGAGGTAGGCCAGCATGTCCTTGACCTCCGCCCGGTCGAAGAAGCGGATGCCGCCGATGATGCGGTAGGGCACGCCGTTGCGCTTGAAGGCCTGCTCGATCTGGTTGGACTGGGCATTCATCCGGTAGAGGACGGCGTTGTCCCGCCAGGCCCGACCCTGGCTGTACCCGGCCAAAATCTGTGCGGCCACATACTGGGCCTCGTCGCTCTCATTCATGGCGGTGTAGAGGTGGAGCTTGTCCCCCTTCTCATGGCGGGTCCACAGCTCCTTGCCCTTCCGGCCCTGGTTGTGGCGGATGACGGCGTTGGAGGCCTCCAGAATGTTGCCGGTGGAGCGGTAGTTCTCCTCCAGGCGGATGACCCGCGCCCCCTTGTACTGGTTCTCAAAGGACAGGATGTTCTCAATGGTGGCGCCCCGGAACCGGTAGATGGACTGGTCGTCGTCGCCCACCACGCAGATGTTTTCCCACCGGCCCGCCAGCAGGGCGGAGAGCCGGTACTGGAGCTGGTTGGTGTCCTGGTACTCGTCGATGAGTACATAACGGAATTTCCGCTGGTAATAATCCCGGACGTCATCATATTCCTGGAGCAGACGGACGGTATCCAGGATGAGGTCGTCGAAATCCAGGGCGTTGGCCTCCCGGAGCCGGCGCTCATATTCCACATAGACCTTGGCCATGCGGGTGAGACGGTAGTCCCCCTGCTTCTCGCATCGGGCCAGATAGTCGGGTCCGGAGAGCATCTCATCCTTGGCCCTGGAGATCTCGGCGAGGATGGACCGGGGCGGGAAGGACTTGTCGTCCATGTTGAAGTCCTTCAGAATGTCCTTGACCACCCGCTCGGTGTCGGCGGAATCGTAGATGGTGAAGGACTTGTCAAAGCCCAGCCGGTCGATGTCCCGGCGGAGAATGCGCACGCAGGCGGAGTGGAAGGTCGAGGCCCAGATGTCGTTGGCGTCGGGCCCCAGCATCCGCTCCAACCGGGCCTTCAGCTCCCCGGCGGCCTTATTGGTGAAGGTGATGGCGATGATGGACCAGGGCACGGCGGGGTCCAGGCGGCACAGCCGCTCCGCCTCCTCCCGTCCCTCGGCCACCGGGTGGGCGGCATAGGCCTCCAGAAAGAGGAGATCGTCCTCGGTGACCCACTCGGGCACCTCGTCGGAGTCGGACCCCCGGCCGTACTTCATCAGGTTGGCCACCCGGTTGATGAGCACGGTGGTCTTGCCGCTGCCCGCTCCGGCCAGCACCAGCAGAGGACCCTCGGTGCTCAGCACCGCCTGGCGCTGCTGGGGGTTCAGGTTCTGGTACTCCCCGGCGATGGCGGCCCGGCGGGCCTTGCAGAATCTCAGTTGTTGCTCGTTGTCCAGCATATGTTCACCCATTTTCCCTTTTCGCTCATATTGTATCTGATTTCCAACCCCAGGTCACACACGGAAATCGCATGGCTGCCCTTCCAAAATGGAATGTCTCCCGACAAACATACGCCGCGCGTCGGTGGGTCAAAATCCGCAGCGTGCGGCGGTCTTTATAGGGGGGCTGTCCATGTGTGCTGACAAACATACGCCGCGCCAAAAGGCGCGGCGTATGTGCCGTTATACCGTTTCCGTGAGGAAGGCGTCCCGGTAGGTCTGCCTCAGCTCCTCCCAGGCGCTCTTGGCCCGGTCCGGGTCGTCGAAGAGGCCGAAGACGGTGGGGCCGGTGCCGCTCATGTTGGCGCCCAGGGCGCCGTGCTGCACCAGCACCGACCGGATGCCCCGGACCTCAGCCTGCTGCCGGGTGGGCAGCACGTCCTCAAAGACGTTGTACATCCGCCGGGCCACGCCCCCCAGGTCCCCCGCCGCCAGGGCGGACAGGGCCCCGTCGGTGTCGGGGCGGCACCTGAGCCGCACCCCGTCCACCGCCCGGAAGAGCTCCGGGGTGGAGATGGGGAAGGGCGGCTTGCAGATGACCACGTGGCACCGGGGTAGGGCGGGCAGCGGGGTGAGGACCTCTCCCCTGCCCTCGGCCAGGGCGGTACCGCCCAGGACACAGTAGGGCACGTCGGAGCCCACCGCCTCCCCGATTTTGGCCAGGTCCAGTGGGACATACCCCGCCCCCAGCATCACGTTCAGGGCCCGGAGCACGGCGGCGGCGTCGGAAGAGCCGCCCCCCATACCGGCGCAGACGGGGATGCGCTTTTCAATGGCGATGGCCACGCCCCCCAGGTCCCGGCCCGTCTGGGCCTGGAAGGCCAGGGCGGCGGCGGCGGCCAGATTTTTCTCGTTGTTGGGCAGAAAGCTCAGGTCGGTGCGGACCTTCAGGTCCTCCCCCGTCCCCGTCTCCACCGTCAGGGTGTCGGACAGCTCCACCGACTGCATGACCATCTTCAGGTCGTGGTAGCCGTCGGGCCGCTTGCCCAGCACGTCCAGGGTCAGATTCAGTTTGGCCCGGGCCAGCACTGTCTCCTTGGGCATGGCCGGTCACGTCCTTTCTCCGGCCCTCGCCGGGCCTTTATCGGATCTTCCGCCCCTCCAGGTAGAAGCGCTTGTCCTGGGCCTCCCCCATGGAGAAGGTCTTGCGGGGCAGGGCGCCGTCGTGGAGGACGGTGGGGAAAAGCTCCTCCTTGCCCATAGCGGGCAGCAGGAAGGCCAGGTTCCCCGGCTGGTCGGCCAGGGAGCGGGCCACGTCGGCGCCGTGTATGTAGTCGATGCGTCCCTTGTGGATGGAGAGCCAGCGGTCCAGAAAGGTCTGGAGGGTGGCCACCGGCAGGGCGGTGTCCGGGTGGGGCACGGTGATGGCTCCCGCCCCCTGCTCCCACACGTAGCGCAGGACATGACCCTCCTCCCCCACGCCCTCATAGGCGCCGGGGTGGGCGTTCTTCAGGTCCTCCAGCAGCTCGGCGGCGTTCACGCCGAAGAGGACCCGGTGGATGGGCTCGAACTCCAAAGCGGGGTCGTGGAGGTTGACCAGCTCCACCAGGGCGTACCGGGCAGGCAGGTCCGCCCACTGCTCCGGGGAGAGCCGGGCCTTCTGCCGCTCGTAGCAGGCCTTGGCGGTGGCCAGGGAGTGGTTGCCGTCCCCCACGGCGAAGAGGAGGAGCTCTCCGGCACCGTACCGGGCGTGGAATGTGCCGGGGTCGGCCAGGGCGTGGAGGGCCCGGGCCACCCTGCCCTTCTCCTCCTCGTCCAGCACCCAGCCCCGCAGGTGGCCGGAGTGCTCCATGAGCTCGAAGTCATAGCACTTCTCCATCCGGTCCTTTACAGCGGTGATGGGCTCGATGACGGTGGCCTTTGGGTCGTCGGTGAGGAGCATCACGTGGGGCAGCTCCACCGGGGCGTTCTTCCGCACGGCCACCCGGGGCGGGATGCGGCTGAGGATGGTGCCCTCGGTGCAGCGGATGGGCGTCGCCGCCCCGGCCTCATAGTCGTAGGCCTCCAGGTCCACCATGCCCACCAGGCCCTTGCGGACCTTTCCCGACTCCAGGGTGCGCTCCACATAGATGAGGGCGTTGGGGCAGGTGCGGAAAATCCCCTCCCGGAGGTAGCGGCTCATGGTGTTGGTCACATCCATGATGTCGGTCTCCACGTTGGGGCCGTCCAGAGAGCTCTCCGGCAGGATGAGGTGGAGGGCGGAGGGGGCGCTGCCCACAAACCGCTCCACCCGCTGCCAGTACTCCGGCTGGGAGGTGTATTGATCGCAGGCCACCACCGCCCAGCGGGTGAGGTCGCAGTTCTGGGGCAGCAGGATGTCAGCCGGCCCGAAGGGCAGGCCCTGGAATCGCTCGTCCATGGCGGATCGCCTCTCTCTTTTGATTTCCGAATCTCTTCCCGGTCAAAGGGCGGCCTTGATGGCCCGCAGCAGGTCGCCGAACTCCTCGTAGGCGGGCAGCTCGGGGTGGTCGGCCTTGATCTGGGCCGTGCTCTTGAAGAGGAAGCCGGCCTTG
>CAUBHZ010000097.1 GCA_958435885.1 uncultured Intestinimonas sp.
CGTCGCACAGGATCTCGTTGGACCAGCACTCCATGGTGTTGTCGATCTTCTTGGCAGCCTGGGTCAGAAGGCCCTTGGGCTCGATCACGCGATGGACACCGTACTTGTTGCCTTTTTTCTGCATGTTTTGACCTCCATACATTCTGCTTTGGGGACCGCTCCGTCTGTCCGGACGGTTCGGATTGCCGGGAATTGTTCCGCTTGAGTCTGGGATTTGGGAATTTGGAAATTGGGAATGGGAATGGTTTTTGGGTTTGGTTTTTGTTTGGGAAATGAAATTTGGAATGGGTTTGGGAATTGGGAATTTGGGATCGGTTTGGGTATTGGTTTGGAAATTGGGAATGGTGGATTGGGTTTGGTTTGGGATGTGGATGCCGGCGGGGGAACACGGGTCCCCGTTCGCGCCTCCTCCGGCGAATACTGCGTTGTTATGTACTCCGGGCCCCGCCCGGTGGGATCACTCAGGCCAGGCCCAGGATCTTGCGGGCCTCATCGGGGGTGGCCACCTCGCGGCCCAGCTCCTTGGCCAGCCGGACCACCTTGGCCACCAGCTCGCCGTTGGAGGCGGCCTTGTGGCCCTTCTCCAGGTAAATGTTGTCCTCAAAGCCCACCCGGACGTTGCCGCCCATGATAATGCCGGCGGCGGCCATGGGCCAGGCACCCCGGCCCACGCCGGTGACCGTCCAGGTGGAGCCGGCGGGGATCTGCTTGACCAGGTAGTCCAGATTGCCCACGGTGGCGGGTGTGCAGCCGCTGACGCCCAGCACGAAGTTGAACTGCATGGGGGCGCCGGGCACCAGGCCCTTCTCCGCCATGCCGATCACGGTATCCAGATGGCCGATCTCGAAGCACTCGTACTCGGGCTTGATGTGGTTTTCGATCATGCGCTTGCCGAAAGCCCGCATGGTGGGCATGTCGTTGACGAAGATGTCGTCGCCGAAGTTGCAGGTGCCGCAGTCCAGCGTGGCCATCTCGGGGCACAGCTCGGTGGGCTGCAGCCGCTCCTCCGGGGTCATGCCGGTGGCGCCGCCGGTGGAGGGGATCAGGATGACGCCGGGACAGGCCTCCTTGATGGCGTCCAGCACCACCCGGAACCGCTCCCGGTCCTGAGTGGGGGTGCCGTCGTCCTCCCGGACGTGGACGTGGATGACCGCGGCGCCGGCTTCAAAGGCACTCTTGGCCTCCCGGACCATCTCCTCCACGGTGTAGGGAACTGCGGGATTGTGCTCCTTGGTGACCTCCGCGCCGCAGATGGCGGCGGTGATGATCAGCTTCTCCATGGGACCGCTCCTTTCTGTCACTTGGCGTTCGGCCCCCTGGGGGAGCCGCCCTTCTGTTTCGGACCCGTCGTCCGGAAGATGTCTTACCGGGTCTTGCGCTGTTTGTCCTTGGGCACCACGCAGGTGCCGGAGGCACGGCACACCACCACGGGCTCAGGCAGCACGTCGGCGGCGGAGTCGTTGATGTCGGGGCGGGAGACGATGACCTTCCGGGCCTCGAACTCCATCTTGCGGGAGGTGTTGCCGATCTTGGTGATCTTGCCCTCGGCCTCGATGTAGTCGCCGGCGTACACGGGCGCCAGGAACTCCACGTTGTCATAGGCGCAGAACAGGCCCTCATCGCCGTCGCAGATGATGAGCAGCTCCGTGGCCACATCGCCGAAGAGATGGACCATGTGGGCGCCGTCCACCAGATTTCCGCCGTAGTGGGCGTCCTTCGCGCTCATGCGGAGCCGGAGCAGGGATTTGATCTCTTCCATGGTAATGTCCTCCTGTCAGTTTTTTAGAATTTGTTCACCGAGCAAAAAACAAAGCGCTGCGGGCGCCGCCCCAAAGGCAGCACTCGAACAGCGCTTCACAACGAAAAAAGGCACGCTATTCGTGCCAGGGTCACCCCTGACACGAATAGCGCACCATGTAGTCATGACACTCCGTACGCACTGAGCGCACGGCGCAGGAACGGTTCCATGCAGCGTCCCCGTTCCTTCGGCGGTGGTCCCATTCACGCCGCGCATCGGGCCTGCCAACCCTTTGCATCACGGCGGTACCTGGCGCACCGCTCCTCTATCCACCATATTATTAAATTGTTTTAGGTACTTTTAACAAAACCTATTATACCACACGCAGGTCTTTTGTCAACTATTTTTCGAAAAGATTTCCATGAGCTCCGGGTCCAGGTCCAGAAGCCTGCAGACTCTAAGGGCGTCCCGGGGGCAGGGCTCCCCGGGCTCGGCCTCGATGAGGTGGTAATCCATGAGCCGGGAGAGCCGGTCCAGGGGCGCCTCGTCCTTGCGGATGGCGGCGGTGTCCAGGGCGCCCAGGCCGGCCACCCGGTAGTGCCGCCGGGCGGCGTCGGAGACGCCGTCGTAGTGGGTGGTCATGAGGGCCACGCAGTTGAGCCGGCCCAGATACTCCACCAGGGCCTTGGCCAGGGCGGCGCCCTCCCGGGGGTTGGTGCCGCGGGCAAACTCGTCCAGGGCGATGTAGAAGAACTTCCCCTTCTCTTCCCGCAGGACCTCCCCCAGGGCGGCCACCTCGGCGCCGAAGGAGCTCAGGCCCTGCTCCACCGACTGCCGGTCGGTGCAGATGAGGGAGACGCTGTCGAAGAGCGGCGCTGAAAAGCTGCCGGCAAAGGCAAAGAAGCCGGTCTGGGTCAGCAGCAGGTTGAGGGTCAGGCTCTTCATGGACACGCTCTTGCCGCCCATGTTGGCGCCGGTGATGACAGTGGCTCCCCGCTCCAGGGTGATGGACACGGAGGTGAAGGTGCCGCCCCGCTCCCGCAGATGGTCGGCCACCTCGGGGTGGACCATGTCCACTGCCGCCACCCTGGGCTTGTCCGCGATCTCCGGACGGCAGCAGTAGAACCGCCGGGCCAGCCGGGCCTTGGCCAGCAGCAGGTCCAGCCGGCCGATGGCCTCCATGGACGCCAGGAAGGTGTCCCGCTCCCGCAGGATGGCCATGGTCAGCCGCTTCCGGGCCTCCAGCTCCAGCCGGTCCTCCTTCCGGACCAGCTCGGACCGGCGGGCCATCAGGTCCTCCCGGCCCTTCTTCTCGGTCTGCCGGAGGAGGCCCTCCACCAGGGCCTTCTCCTCCCGGACCCGCTCCAGAGCCGGCTCAAAGGCGTTCTCCACCGAGAAGGCGGGCAGCCGCCGTCCGCTGGGGTCCAGCAGGTCCAGGCTCTCGGTCATGGGCCGGATCTCCAGCCCCTCCAGGGCTGGGATGGCGGCGTAGGCCTGGGCCAGCCGCTCCAGGTGGATGAGGAAATGCTTGACCTCGAAGAGCTCCACCTCGTCCATGGGGGCGTTGGTGGGCCGCTTGAGGGAATTGCGGATGTCGTGGAACTCTGAGAGGATGTGGGTGATGCTGTCCAGAGCCATCTCCCCGCTGTCCAACAGGGTGCGGAGGGCCTCCACCCGGGAGAGCTCCTCCTCCAGCTGCGCCTCCTCCCCCGGACCGTACCACCGGGGGGCGCGCACCAGGGCGTGGCCAAAGGGCGAGGCGGGCTCCATCCTGGCCATGACCCAGCTGTAGCCCGTGTCCTCTTTGAGCTGCGCGTTGAGTTTCATTCGTTTCACCTCGTCGATATGCTGCTCCGGTCGTCCGGAGCCATAAAACCGTTTGATAAGATCCTATTCCTCCTGCCGCACGTCCACCACGGGCACGTCCACGACCTCCCGGAGGGCCGCCAGCAGGGCGGGGCCATCCAGGTGCTTGCCGTAGGCCGACCAGGGGTTGGCGGTGACGGCGGCGATGCGCAGCCTCCGGGCCACCATCAGCGACCCGCCGCAGCGGTAAAAGGTCTCGGCGGAGCCCCGGTCACAGAGGAAGTGGGTGGCGTCGGGGGCAGCCACGGTGAGGGGCGCTCCCCGGCGGGCCAGGGTGCGCAGCAGCGGCCCGGTGATGCCGCCGCCGATCCACAGCACGCAGTGCTCCCGGGGCAGGGTATGCCACGCCGGCTGGCCGCTGGGCTCCAGCTCCAGCGGCAGCCGCTCCCCCTGGAGACTGAAGAGGGCATAGCGCTCCTCCTCCCCGTCCAGGGCGGCGTGGAGGGCAGGGTTCTCCGCCTCCGGCGCGGCAAAGAGCCGGCAGATGTGGGCGGTCTCGGCGGCAATGAAGGGGATACCGCCGTCCACGGAGGCGCCTACACACAAAACGGCGGTGGCTCCCGCCTCAGCGCCGGCCAGGGACTTGCGCCCCGCTGCCCCGTCGATGAGGACCCGCTGGGCGCCCAGGGCCCGGAAGGTCTGGGACAGCGGCCCCAGCTGATTCACCGCCGAGGGTCCGGCCAGCTGGATATAGCCGTCGCTGAGGGCACGGAAGATCCCCACCGCCCCCAACGGGGTCATCACATCGGTGACTCCCTCCACCCGCAGGGTGGTGTCGCACAGGGGGAGCATCCCCCGGGCGGTGGCGAACAGGGTCCCGGAGCGGACCCAGATCTCCGGTTTTTCGGTGCCGGTGACCACATCGGTGCGCTCGCCGTCCCGCCCCACCGAGGTCATGGCCAGGGTCTCCCCCGACAGCTCCTCGATGAGGCGGCACATGGCGGTGGTCTTGCCGGCGTTCTTGCACAGTCCGATAAACGTGACGGTAGGCGCGTCCCCCACCAGGGGGGCGAGCATCGGCGTCATGGCGTTCCCTCCTTGTCGTCTCACTGCCGATCTTGGCTTCCCGCTTTTCCCATTCTGTTTTCATTATGGGGGGCGCGGAGGGAAATGTCAATGCCCATGCACAGCGGCGCCCGGCGGCCCTGAACCGGGCTGCCGGGCGTGAGCATGCTCAGCTGTTTTTCTCCTGGAGATCTCCCGTGCTCGCCTCGTTTGTATGCTGCTCAGCCTCATTGCCCAGCAGCTCCCGGGCGGCCCACTCCGCCGTGGTCCGCACCCGGCCGAAGTCCACATAGGGGTTGTAGATGCGCTCCAGGTCGTCGTGCATGGCCTTGGCCTGGGCCAGAGAGGACACCGCCTCCTCCACCAGGGCGGCCGACACCTTTCGGGAGAAGGAGAGCCGGGCCTTGTTCCGCCGCAGCAGCTCCCGGTCTGCCATGGCGTCCATCCGCAGGCGGCGGTAGGGGTGTCTGGGATAGGCCGTGCCGCCGCCGGTGGTGACAAAGGCCAGAGAGAGCTGGGGCAGGATGAGGTGCTCCAGCCGGTCGGGGGCCAGGGGCGAGGGGCAGGCGATCACGTCCCAGCCCGCCGCCACAGCGCCGGCGAGGATGTGGGTGAGGAGCAGATGGCTGAGGCCGTAGGTGTCCACCAGCTCATAGACCCGCCGGCACTGGCGCTCCACGGTACCGAACTCCACCAGGAAGCCCTGGTGGGTGACGGCGGAGAGGAAGCGCTGGCGCACCTTTCCCTCCCCTTCGCCGCCCCGGCGGCACTCCCGGGACAGGATGCCCTTGGCCCGTTTGGCGATCCTCTCCTCCAGCTCCGGGGTCTGGATGAGGGCGGTGCGGTCGGCGGTGATCTCGGATGCCGCCCGCAGGCAGCGGTAGGCCCGGGCGTAGCAGCCCTTGTAGCCCTTCATGGCCTGCTCCAGCTCCCCGCGGACCTTCTTTAGACCCTTGTGGTCGTAACAGTCACCCAGATTCACATACCGCTCCACCGCCCCGGGCAGCCTGGGCTCCACAATGTGAGGAGCCGTTCCATCCACGATGGCGGCGTGGCGGTCGGGCAGGATGATGGCGTCCAGGGAGTCCGGGTCCCCGGAACAGCGTATGTACTCCACCCGGAGGCCCTTCTCCTCCGCCCGGGCGGCCACCTGGCCCATGAGGGTGGATTTGCCGCAGCCGGCGCCCCCCTTCAGAATCAGCAGCTCCTCCGCCTCCCCCGGGTCCTGGAGCTGGTCATAGAGGGAATAGAAGCCGCCGGGGGAGTTGGCTCCAAGGTAATATCGGACCTTTGGTTCCGTCGTCATGGTCTTACCTCCCAATACCGTTTCTAACTCAGGGTATGCCGCGCCGCTGCCGCCGGTGCGGCATACCCTTGCCATTTGGCCGGTTCTCGGGTAAAATAGAGGCGATCATTTGCCGCCGGCCCCGCCGGCCCTACCCCACCCGCCGAAAGAAGGTGCCCTTCCTCCATGAGCTTCCTCTCCCCCGGTTTCTTTCTCTTCTTCCCCGTGGTCACCCTGGTCTGGTTCCTCCTGCCCGGGACGGCCCGGCGGCTCTGGCTGCTGCTCGCCAGCTGGTGGTTCCTCCTGTGCGGCGGACCGGAGCACCTGCTCTCCCTGCTGGCCGCCACCGTGGTCACCTACCTGGGCGCCCGGCTCCTGGACCGGTGCAGGGGGAGAGCGCGGAAGGCCGTTCTGGCCGTCCTCCTGGTGCTCCTCTTCGGGACCCTGTTTCTCCTCAAATACCTGGCCTTCTCCCTGAGTCTGCTGGAGCGGCTTCTAGCCGCCGCCGGGCTGGCCTTCTCCGCCCCCGCCCTGGACCTGATCCTCCCCGCCGGTCTCTCCTTCTACCTCTTCATGGCCACCGGCTACCTCATCGACGTCTACCGCCGGGACCGTCCCGCGGAGCGCTCCTTCCTGGATCTGGCCCTCTTTCTCTCCTGCTTTCCCTACCTGCTCTCCGGTCCCATCGGCCGGGCCGGCGGCCTGCTGCCCCAGTTCCGCAAGCCCGCCCCCTTCCGCTGGGAGAGTTTCCGGCGGGGTCTGCTGCGCTTTCTGTGGGGCGCCTTCAAGAAGCTGGTCATCGCCGACCGGCTGGGCCTCATGGTCTCCACGGTCTATGCCGCCCCGGACAGCTTCGGACGGCTCCAGGTGGCCGCCGCCGCCGTTGCCTTCTCCATCCAGATCTACTGCGACTTCTCCGCCTACTCCGACATGGCCCTGGGCTGTGCCGAGGTCATGGGCTTCCACCTGATGGAGAACTTCCGCACCCCCTACTTCTCCCGCTCCATCGGGGAGTTCTGGCGGCGCTGGCACATCTCCCTGTCCTCCTGGTTCCGGGACTACCT
>CAUBHZ010000098.1 GCA_958435885.1 uncultured Intestinimonas sp.
GCTGCGGGGCATCTCCTTCGACATCAACGAGAACGAGACCGTGTGCATGGTGGGCGAGTCTGGCTGCGGCAAGAGCGTCACCACCCTGTCCATCATGGACCTGCTGCCCAACAACGGCCGGGTGGTGTCGGGCAGCATCAAGCTCAACGGCCAGGAGCTCACCACCCTCTCCTCCAAGGAGCGCAACGCCCTCCGGGGCAAGCAGATGGGCATGATCTTCCAGGAGCCCATGACCGCCCTCAACCCCCTGCTGACCATCGGCCGGCAGCTCACCGAGGGCCTGCGCCTCCACAAGGGCCTCAGCAAGGAGGAGGCCTGGAAGGTGGCCGTCACCTACCTGGAGAAGGTGGGCATCGCCAACCCGGAGGACCGGATGAAGCAGTACCCCTTCCAGCTCTCCGGCGGCCTGCGCCAGCGTATCATGATCGCCATGGTCATGGCGGTGGAGCCCAGCCTGCTCATCGCCGACGAGCCCACCACCGCCCTGGACGTGACCATCCAGAAGCAGGTGCTGGTGCTCCTCAACAAGCTCAAGAAGGACGTGAGCACCGGCGTCCTCTTCATCACCCACGACCTGGGCGTGGTGGCCGAGATCGCCGACCGGGTCATCATCCTCTACTCCGGCCGGAAGGTGGAGGAGGGCAGCATCGAGACCATCTTCGCCAAGCCCCTCCACCCCTACACCGTGGGCCTCATGAAGGCGGTGCCCAACGTGGACGAGGATGACTTCGACATCCAGCCCATCCCCGGCACCTTCCCCAACATCACCGAGGACATCGGCGGCTGCCGGTTCCACCCCCGCTGCCCCTACGCCACCGAGCGGTGCCGGACGGAGGTCCCCGCCGAGCTGGAGATCGAGCCCGGCCATCTGGTATGCTGCCACAAAGTGGAGGAGGAGCACAGGAAATGAGTGACGAGAGAAAGGTGCTTCTGGAGCTCAAGAAGCTGAAAAAATACTTCCCCGTCCGCCGGGGCGTGAGCATCAAGGCCCTGGAGGACGTGTCCTTCTCCATCTACGAAGGGGAGAAGTTCGGCGTGGTGGGCGAGTCCGGCTGCGGCAAGTCCACCCTGGGGCGGGTCATCCTCCAGCTCTACCCCCAGACCAGCGGCGCGTGCATCTACCACGGCCGCACCCGGGACGAGATGTGCCCCAAATACCTGGCCAAAGAGGTGGCCAAGCTGCCCGAGTACCAGAAGAAGGCCGAGGAGTTCTATCAGAAGTCCCTGGAGGTGGACAAGAAGGCGGAGGTCCTGAAAAAGGAGATCGACGCCCTCTCCGCCCTGGGCTCCAACAAGGAGGTCAAGAAGGAGGCCGCCCTCCAGAAGAAGCTCAGCGCCCTGGAGTTCAAGTCCAAGGAGCTGAAGAAGGACGCCTCCCGGCAGCTGCGTGAGGGCTCCCGCACCGTGGGCTCCCTCATCCTCTGCAAGGACCTGCCCGCCGTCCAGGCCCTCTTCGACAAGGCCCAGAAGGAGACCGCCCAGGCCGCCGAGTCCATCCGGAAGTTCCGCGACCTGGAGAAGCAGTACGAGGAGGCCCGGGTGGCCGGCAAGGCTGACCCCGCCCTCCAAGAGAAGATGGAGGCCGCCCGCAGGGAGGCCCAGGGCCACGTGGAGGCCGCCAAGGGCTTCCGGGTGAAGGCCTGGCAGGACTACCACGGCAAGGACATCCTGCCCATCACCGAGCGCACCCTGGACCCCGCCTACCAGGCCAAGCTGGACGGCAACTACGAGACCGGCATCAACCTGGGCAAGCTCACCAAGGAAGAGATGCGGGACATGCGCCGGGAGATGCAGATGATCTTCCAGGACCCCGCCGCCAGCCTGGACCCCCGCCAGTCCATCGGCAAGTCCATCGAAGAGGTCTACGTCATCAACACCGACTACCCCGCCGACGTGCGGAAGGAAAAGACCATGGAGCTGCTGGAAAAGGTGGGCCTGAAGCGGGAGCACTACTACTCCTATCCCCACGCCCTCTCCGGCGGCCAGAAGCAGCGTGTGGGCATCGCCCGCGCCATCGCCCTGGACACCAAGTTCGTGGTGCTGGACGAGTCCGTCTCCGCCCTGGACGTGTCCGTCCAGGCCCAGATCCTCCAGCTCCTCAACGAGCTCAGCGAGGAGAAGCACCTCACCTACTTCTTCATCACCCATGACCTGGGCGTGGTCAAGCACTTCTGCGACCGCATCGTGGTCATGTACCTGGGCAACGTCTGCGAGCTGGCCGAGAGCAAAGAGCTCTTCCATAACCCCCTCCACCCCTATACCGACTCCCTGCTGGCCGCCGTGCCCCGGCTGAAGCTCGGCCAGGAGCACTCCACCGAGTCGGTGCTGGAGGGCGATGTGCCCAGCGCCATGAATCCCCCCAAGGGCTGCCCCTTCCACACCCGCTGCTCCAAGTGCATGGACATCTGCACCAAGGAGAAGCCCCCCATCGTGGAGCAGGAGCCCGGCCATTTCGTGGCCTGCCACCTCTACGACGAGAAATAAGGACCTTTTTCATTTCCTGGGGCGCTTTGCGCCCCAGGAAATGGTGCGTTATTCAGAAAAATAAGGAGGCCGACCTATGTATACGCCCTTCGATCCCGTCTACCAGCCCTATCCCTCCCAGCGCTACCCCCTCTACGCCCGGGGTGGCATGGTGAACTGCTCCAGTCCCCAGGCCGCCGCCGCCGGTCTGGAGGCCCTCCGGAATGGGGGCAACGCCATGGACGCCGCCGTGGCCGCCGCCGCCGCCCTCACCGTGGTGGAGCCCTCCGCCAACGGCATCGGCTCCGACGCCTTCGCCCTGGTGTGGTCGGCCAAGGACCAGAAGCTCTACGGTCTCAACTCCAGCGGTCCCGCCCCCATGGCGGCCTCCATCGAGAAGCTGCTGGCCGACGGCAGCGATGAAAACGGCAAGATGCCCACCTACGGCTGGACCCCCGTGACGGTGCCCGGCGCCCCCAAGGCCTGGGCCGAGCTGACGAAGCGCTTCGGCCGGCGGACCCTGGCCCAGAACGTGGCGCCCGCCGTCCGCTACGCCCGGGAGGGCTACCCCTGCTCCCCCAACCTGGCCGTCATGTGGAAGCGGGCCTTTGAGAAGTACCAAAAGACCTGCACCGGCCCCGTCTTTGACGAGTGGTACAGGACCTTCACCCCCGAGGGCAAGCCCTACGAGGCGGGGGATCTGATCCGCCTGCCCAACCACGCCGACACCCTGGAGGCCATCGGTGAGACCGACGCCGCCGCCTTCTACACCGGGGAGATCGCCAGGAAGATCGACGCCGACAGCAAGCAGTTCGGCGGCTACCTGCGCTACGAGGACCTGGCCGCCTATGAGCCCAAGTGGGTGGAGCCCATCCGGGTGGACTACCACGGCTACCAGGTCTGCGAGATCCCCCCCAACGGCCAGGGCATCGTGGCCCTCATGGCCCTCAACATCCTCAAGGAGTTCGACTTCCCCGAGAAGGAGAACGTCCTCACCTACCACCGCCAGCTGGAGGCCATGAAGATGGCCTTCGCCGACGCCTTCCACTATGTCACCGACCCCGACCACATGGAGCTGGACTACCACCGGCTCCTGGACCCCGACTACGGCGCCCAGCGGGCTGCCGAGATCGGGGAGACCGCCCAGGTCTACACCCACTCCATCCCTCCCAAGAGCGGCACCGTCTACCTCTGCTGCGCCGACGGCGAGGGCAACATGGTCTCCTACATCCAGTCCAACTACATGGGCTTCGGCTCCGGCGTGGTGGTCACCGGCACCGGCGTCTCCCTCCAGAACCGTGGCCACGACTTCTCCCTGGACCCCAAGGACGCCAACGCCCTCCAGCCCGGCAAGCGGAGCTACCACACCATCATCCCCGGCTTCCTCATGAAGGACGGCAGGGCGGTGGGTCCCTTCGGCGTCATGGGCGGCTACATGCAGCCCCAGGGCCACGTCCAGGTGGTCATGAACTACGTGGACTTCCACCTGGACCCCCAGCAGGCTCTGGACGCCCCCCGCTGGCAGTGGATGCGGGACAACACCGTCACCGTGGAGACCCGCTTCTCCATGGAGATGGCCCGCAAGCTCCAGCGCCTGGGCCACGACATCCGGGCCGATCTCTCCACCCCCAGCTTCGGCCGGGGACAGATGATCGTCCGGCTGGACAACGGCGTGCTGGTGGGCGGCACCGAGTCCCGCACCGACAGCAACATCGCCTGCTACTAAAGGACACAAAAAAGCCTGCACCGTATGGTGCAGGCTTTTTTCATGTCTTTTCGTCGAAGGAGACGCCGCAGTTGCGGCAGGTGATGGTGACCTTTCCCTTGCCCCGGGGGACCCGGAGCTGCTGTCCGCAGTTGGGGCACTTAAAATAGCGGTGCTCCTTGTCCCGGTGGATGGTGCGCTGGAGCTTGATCCAGCGGATGGCCGGTCCCGCCACGGTGAGGAACTTGGCGTTCTCGGCCCGGCGGCGGGCGTAGTTCCGGGAGAGGACCCGGAAGAGCACCGCCAGGATGCACAGGAGATAGAGGATATAGAGAGGGGAGGCGTCCAGGAACAGGTCCAAAAGATAGAGGATCAGAGCAACTCCGGTGAGAAAGAAGTTGAGCTGATCCCAGCCGTACCGGCCATACAGGAGCCGCTGTATGAAGTTCATGGCCGGGGCCTCCTTCCTTGCAGGTGCGCACAAGTCTTGATTTTCATGTATTTATCATAGCCGTAGGATGTGTACTCGTCAAGAAAGCAAACGTAAACAAAGTGTGAATTGTACCGTGGACACCGGAAAACCGCAGGGATGGCCTGCCTGTGAGGTATTCCGGTGCCGCTTTTTTGGTATGACCACTTTTGGAGACAAGCCCGGTCCGGGGCGGCGGAGAGGAGTGGGGCAAGGGAGGAAAAAGTGTGACATGGCCCTCCCAAAAGCCGGGAAATCCATGGAGCGGAAAGGGATATGCCAAAAAAACCGAACAAAATCGCGCCGGAGGTAAAAGAGAAAATGTCTCTGACTGGAGACAATTTCTCTGATTGGAGACAGAAAGATGTGGAAAAGAAACCATAGAAAAGAAAAAATAGTGGGGAAATACCGCCAAAATACGACAAAAGACGCCATTTTGACCAGAAAAGAAATTTGGCACCGCCTTTGCTTTATTATCAGGCGGACAGCACACCGGGCGGCGTTGCCGGCACGGCGCCTGACGGTGCGGCCCATCGAGAAACAAAGGAGGTCTTTCTTTTGAGCGAGGGATTTGAGAAGGTAATGTCCGAAGTGGAAAATATCCGCGTCCAGCGGGACGGGAATATCGTGGTGATCACCATGGACCGCCCCAAGGCGCTCAATGCGCTCAATGACCAGACGCTGGAGGAGCTCGACCGGGTGTTTACCTGCCTGGAGGAAGAGCGCGAGGTCCTGGGCGTCATCATTACCGGAGAGGGCAAGGCCTTTGTGGCCGGTGCCGACATCTCCCAGATGCAGAGTTATGGAAGTGAGGAGGGCCGGAACTACGCCAACCGCGCCCAGGCCCTCTTTAATAAGATCGAGGCGCTGGAGAAGCCCGTCATCGCCGCGGTGAACGGCTACGCCCTGGGCGGCGGCTGCGAGCTGTCCATGAGCTGCGACATCCGCATCGCCTCCGAGAAGGCGGTCTTCGGCCAGCCCGAGGCCAACCTGGGCGTCATTCCCTGCTTCGGCGGCACCCAGCGCCTGCCCCGCCTGGTGGGCACCGGCATCGCCAAGGAGCTCATCTACACCGGCCGTCAGGTGAAGGCCGACGAGGCCAAGGCCATCGGCCTGGTGAACAAGGTGGTCCCCGCCGAGTCCCTGCTGGACGAGGCCAAGGCCATGCTGGCCGTCATCACCGCCAAGGCTCCCATGGCCATCCGCTACTCCAAGGTGGCCATCAACCGGGGCATGGACGTGGATCTCCGCGCCGGCCTGGAGCTGGAAAAGGACCTGGCCGCCATCAGCTTCGGCACCGAGGACAAGCAGGAGGGCATGGACGCCTTCCTGGCCAAGCGCCCCGCCCAGTTCCGCAACCGGTAACCGCATTTCCGGACGGTCCGTAAAAAATGGGAAATAAGGAGGAGAATCTATGACCGCTTTCGGTATCATCGGCATCATCCTGGCCTTTGCGCTGCTGATGTATATGATCATGAAGGGGTTCAATATCTATCTGACCGTGTTCGTCTGCACCCTGGTGGTGGCCGTGACCAGTCAGATGAATATTTACGACGCCTATAAGGTCCACTTTATGAACGGCTTTACCACGTTCTTCAAGAACAACTACCTCATCTTCCTCACCGGTACCCTGATGGCCAAGGCCATGGATGTCACCGGCGCGGCCAAGTCCATCGCCAAGACCATCATCCGTGTCATGGGTACCGAGTGGGCCTTTATCTCCGTTCCCGTGGCCTGCGGCGTGCTTTGCTACGGCGGCGTCTCCGCCTTCGTGTGCTCCTTCGCCGTCTTCCCCATCGCCCTCCAGGTCTTCCGTGCCGCCGACCTGCCCCGCCGCGGCATCCCCGGCGCCCTGTGCTTCGGCTGCTCCACCTTCGCCATGATCGCACCCGGCGCCGTGCAGATCCACAACAACGTGCCCTCCACCGAGCTGGGCACCACCTATATGGCCGGCGCCGTCAACGGCTTCATCGCCTGCGGCTTCATGCTGGTGGCCGGTATCATCTACCTCCACTTCTGGCTCAACAAGGCCAAGAAAAACGGCGAGCACTTCATCGCCAAGGAGGGCGATGAGTTCGGCGAGGAGGGCGACGGCAAGCTGCCCAACTTCGTGATCGCCCTGCTGCCCCTGGTCATCACCATCGTCCTGGTCAACGTGAAGGTCGGCGGCGTGGCCCTCTGCCCCGTGGAGGGCGGCGTGCTGGCCGGCGCCGTGTCCGCCGTGGTCCTCATGATCAAGCACATCGACCCCAAGGAGCTGCCCAAGCACTTTGCCGACGGCGCCGCCATGGCCCTCATCTCCATCACCAACAC
>CAUBHZ010000099.1 GCA_958435885.1 uncultured Intestinimonas sp.
GCTCCACCTGGCGGAGCCGGTCCACACCGCCGGAGAGGAATTCGGTGTCCCCGATGCGGCCCACGGCGGCGTCGATGTGGGCGCACAGCCGCTCATAGCTCACGTCCTTCAGATCGGTGAAGAGGTCCTGGCCGATATAGCGCAGGAAGGAGCTGATCTTCTGGTCATAGACCACACCTACCAGGGGGACGCCTTGTCCGGCGGAGAAGACCAAGGCGTGAAGGCGCATGGAGACCACCACCTGCATCCGGGCGAAGAGGCCGATGGTGTGGTCGGAGGCGCCGGTATCGGTAAAGATATAGTGGGGGGCTTTCATATAGGCGGCGGCCCGCTTGCAGGCACCCACGTCCAGCCGCTTTTCGATGGGGATGAAGATGGGGGTGAGGCCGTACTTCTCCCAGGCGTAGTCGGCGGCCTGTCCGAAGATCTTTGCCTTTTCCTCGTCGTAGCCCGGCCAGGGCCGCAGGGTGAAGCCGATATACCGGCCGTGGGGGTCCAGCCCCCGGCTCTCCAGCATGCCGTCCACCACCTCCGGCTCGGCGGCGGGGAGGATGACGGTGGGGTCGGAGGAGAGGACGATCTCGGGGTTGTGAATGCCCATGTCCTCCAGCTCGGTGAGGGAGTGGGTGTCCCGGAGGGTGATCATGTCCACGTTGCTCTGGAGGACCTTGGCGCACAGCTTCCGGTTGGAGGGGTACTGGATGGGACCGATGCCGCAGCCGTACATGAGGACCTTGTTGCCCAGCTTCTTGCCGGCAGAGATGGTGAAGAGGTAGAACCACAGGGACCGGCGGGAGGTGACGTCCTGCATCAGGGAGCCGCCGCCGTTGATATAGAGCCGGGTCTTGCGCATCCGGGCCAGAAACTTGGGGAAGGCGAAGGTGTAGATGGCGTTGACCCGGTAGGTGAGCCGGGTCTCGTCGGGCCGCCGGGAAAGGACCCATACAGGGAGGTCGGGGTCGATCTGCCGCAGCTCCCGGACGATGGCCTCCAGGATGGCGTCGTCACCGGCGTTGCCCCGGCCGTAGGCGCCGCAGACCAGGGCGCCGTCCCGGCGGCCGACGGTGCGCTCGCGCTCCTTGCGCCGGAGGATGGTGCGGTAGATGCCCAGCTGGCGCTGGATGGTGGACTCCAGGGAGTACTCCTCCACGCCCTTCTGGCGCAGCCGCTCGCCCAGGTGCTGCCGCTGGACCGGGTCCTGGGCCAGGGTGATGAGGTGGTGGGCCAGACCCTCGGCGTCTCCGGGCTCGAAGAGCAGCCCGTTGATGCCGTGGTCGATGAGGTAGGGGACGCCGCCCACCCGGGAGCTGACCGTGGGCAGGCTGGCCCGGGCGCCCTCGGTGAGGGCGTAGGGGAAGGTCTCGGAGAGGGAGGTGAGGGTGTTGATGTCGATGGACTGGTAGAAGGTGTTGGTATCGCTGATCCAGCCGGCGAAGCACACGGTGTCGGCCACCCCCAGCTCCCGGGCCAGGTCCTCCAGCATAGAACGCTCCTCGCCGTCGCCTGCGATGAGGAGCCGCAGCTGGGGGCAGGTCTCATGGGCCTTGGCAAAGCCTCTGATGAGGGTGGAGATGTCCTTGACCGGGTTGAGCCGGGCGGCGATGCCCACCACCACCGAGTCCTCGTCGGCCTGAAGCCCCACCGAGCGGAAGTATTCCGCCCGGCTCATGGCGGGGGCGGGCAGGGTAAAGTCGATGCCGTTGTAGATGGTAAAGAGCTTGTCTGGGTCAAAGCCCCGGGAGATGAGCAGATCCACCATGGCGTCGGACACGCCGATGCGGTAGTCCAGCAGCCGCAGGGCGATGGTGTTGATGGTGCCGTAGGTGAGGCGGGAGAAGGGACGCCCCAGATAGTCCAGCCGGTAGTCGGAGTGGACGGTGGTGACCACGGGCACGCCGGTGGCGCGGCGGAGGAGGGCGCCCATCATGTTGCCCCGGGCGCCGTGGCAGTGGAGGAGATCGCAGCCCTCGGTGCGGATCTTCCGCTTGAGGATGGCCAGGGTTTTTAGGACGTTATGGCTGGGATAGACCTCGGTGCGGATGCCCAGCTCCCGGGCCTCCTGGGCAAAAGGTCCCTCCATGAAGCAGACCATGGTCACGTCGATGCTTTTTGAGAGATTCTGGAGCAGAGAGAGGACGTGGGTCTTGGCCCCACCGCTGTCTCCGCCGCTGATGAGATGGATGACTTTCATAGCTGCCTCCAATGTCATACCCTCAGTGTGCAAAAGGCAACACGCCTGCCAGTGGCCCAAAAGGGCGCTGACTGCGTTCTCGTCCTCGGTGGGCGGCAGCCCACCGTCGTCCTGCGGTCTTGCCAGCACCCATTTGTGCTCACTGGCAGGTCCTGCGGAGTTTTTCGGGTGCATAGGGGGCTGCCAGCAAGGCAGACGAGGCCGCCGGGCTGACGCCCGGCAACGAGGATCACGCCGCTGGCAGTTCCCTTGGCCCCGAAAAACCGTATTGCCCTTTGCTTACTGAGGGTAAGGGTTTCTTAAATTTCAAAATCCACCCTTGTATCTTCACGGAAAATATTATACAATGCTTGGGTAGTCCGGTCAACGGAAATGCCGGGCATCCGCCGAGAAAAGAGATTTACGGAGGCATGACATGAAACTGGTGGACGAAAAAGGAAAGCTTTTTGGGATTCTCAACATCATCGACCTGCTGGTCATTTTACTTTTGATCGTTGCAGTGGCCCTCATCGGATGGAAGGTCCTGAAAAAGGACGGCGCCTCCAACGCCAGTCGCACCATCCTCACCTATACGGTAGAGGTGAAGGGCGTGGACAAGGAGGTCTACGAGGGCATCAAGGCCTATGTGCCCGGTGAGAGCGGTGTGGGCGATCAGCTCATGGCCAACGGCGAGATGGTGGACGCCTATGTCACCGCCGTTACCGCCAAGCCTCACGAGGGCGGAATCACCATGACCGACGTCAACGGTACCAGCCTCACCTTCCCGGTGGAGGAGGACACCCTGGACCTCACCTTTACCATCCAGGCCAACGTGGTCAACGCCGTCACCAATGAGGTGGGCACCCAGGAGGTCCGCATCGGCAAGACCCACATCGTCAAGACGGTCCACTTTGAGCTCAACAACGGCACCATCACCACCTGTGAGGCAGAGCCCTGGGCGGAGGGCTGAGTTCCCAACAAGAGAGAAAAGGGGACGGGGCAGCGGCCTCGTCCCCTTTTTGTCCCAAATCAAGAAGATCGGAGGAAACCGGCCATGTTGGAGACCCTTCTGACCCTGGACGGAGCCTTTCTGCTGTGGCTTCAGGGTCTGCGCACCCCCATTCTGAACACTTTTTTCTCCTTCTATACCCAGTTGGGCAACGCCGGGCTGGTCTGGATCGTCCTTTCGGTGCTCCTGCTCCTGCACCCCAAGACCCGGAAGGCGGGCTTCTGGGCCCTCATCGCCATGCTCTTCGGCCTGCTCTTCACCAATGTGCTCCTCAAGCATCTGGTGGCCCGGACCCGGCCCTGGCTGGTGGTGGAGGGACTCACGGCTCTGGTGGAGGAGCACGATCCCAATTCCTTCCCATCCGGCCACACCTGCGCCGCCTTTGCCTGCTGCGTCACCTGGGCCCGGTTTTCCGTCCGGCGGTGGGGGAAGGTCCTATGCCTGGTCCTGGCTGTTCTGATGGGCGTTTCCCGGCTGTATGTTGGGGTCCATTTCCCCAGTGATGTCATTGCCGGCTGCGTTGTGGGCTGCCTCTGCGCCCTGCTGGCCTGGGCCGTCCAGCGGAAGGCCGAAAATATGTGGAGGGGGCGGAAGGCATGACGGGACCCATCCTGATCCAGGGGGCCATGGACGTAGAGACCGACCGGATGGCGGAGCGGCTGGAGGACCGCCGGGAGGAGACCATGGCCGGTTTCCGGTTCTGGCAGGGCCGGTATGCCGGTCTGGACCTGGTGGTGAGCCGCACCGAGGTGGGGACGGTGTCCGCCGCCACGGCCACGGTCCTGGGCATCCAGCGCTTTGCCCCCAGCCTGGTCCTCAACCAGGGCACCGCCGGCGCCCATCGCCCCGACCTGCATGTAGGGGACATCGTGGTGGGCCGAACCTGTGTGGCAATCCAGAGTATCCTCATGCCCAAGCGTGGGGCAGGAGAGGGGATAGACCCCGCTGCCTGGACCCTGTGGGACTTTGACGCCAATACGCCTCCGGCGGTTCTGGAGGGGGATGCCCGCTGGGCGGCGCGGTTTGAGACCGCCCCCTATGGCGGAGGGCGGGTGCTCCCCGGCCGCCTGGGTGCCGGCGACGTCTTTAACCGGGAACATGACCGCATCCAGTGGCTGCGGGCCCGGGCGGGGGAGGACTGTGAGGACATGGAGAGTCTGGCAGCTTACCGGGTGTGCCTCCGGTTCGGGGTGCCCTGTCTGGGCCTGCGCATTATCTCCAACAACGAGCTCACCGGGGAGGCCTACCGCCGGGAGGTGGGGGAGGACCTCCAGGACTTCATTTTGTCTGTGCTGGCACGGCTGGGAGGCGGGACATGAAACGGGTGATCCTGCTGCTCCGGGTGGTCCTCCTGGTGCTTTTGGCGGCTCTGCTCTTCAAGGTCCTGGTCTGGGACCGCCGGATCGTGGGTCAGGTGGAGGGGGTCTTCCTCACCTATGAAGGGCAGGTCTACCGGGAGGACAGTATCTACGACTGGCACGTGGGAGAGCGCCTGGGAAGGGTGCGCTTTGACGACGGTTCCACCGCCTACCTCTATACTGTGGAGGGGGAGCCGGACTGGCTCCACGTCAGCTTCGGCTGGGACGGCCGGGAGTATGTCCGGATGTGGGAATGAGACAAAAAGGACGGGGAAGACCCCGTCCTTTTTTAAATGTGCTTGTCAAAGGCCAGCCTGGGATAGTTGTCCTCCAGCACGTGGATGATCCCGCAGTAGGCAAAGCCGGTCCTTTTCAGCAGGTTCTGCATGACATGGTTGTCTCCGTGGGTGTCCACCCGCAGATGGCCGCACTGCTGAAAGGCCCAGTCCAGGCAGCACTGGCCGATGCCCTTCACGGAGCCGTCCCCCGCCAGGCGGTGGACCACGCCGTAAGGGCCGTCGTAGTGCCAGCCGCCCTCCTGAATGTCCCGGTAGGTGGGCTCGATGTCCTCCCCCTGGAGGAAGCAGAAGGTCCCCACCACCTTGCCGTCGTGGACGCAGACATAGCTGCGGCCGGCGGCGATGTCCTCCCGGAGCAGGTCCGTGGGAGGCCAGTTGGTGGGACCCCACTGGTTCGGGTTGCCAGTCTCCTTCATGAACTGCCGGGCCTGGACGTAGAGCGCCGCCATGCGGTCCAGGTCCTGCGGAGCAGAATGGCGTATCTCCATGATCCGCACCTCCTCGCTTGTGATGTGAAAAGGACCCATGGCGTGATGCCATGGGCCCTTTGTTGCATGTGGGGAAAGAAGCTTACTTCAGCTCGACCTTGGCGCCGACTTCCTCCAGCTTCTTCTTCAGCTCCTCGGCGTCGTCCTTGGAGACACCCTCCTTGACGGCCTTGGGGGCAGCCTCGACCAGAGCCTTGGCCTCAGCCAGACCCAGACCGGTGATCTCACGGACAGCCTTGATGACCTTGATCTTCTCGGCGCCGACCTCAGCCAGCACCACGTCGAACTCGGTCTTCTCCTCAGCAGCGGGAGCGGCAGCGCCGGCGGCGGCGGGAGCAGCCATAGCGGCGGCGGACACGCCGAACTCTTCCTCCAGAGCGTGAACCAGCTCGGAGAGCTCCAGAACAGTCAGACCCTTAACTTCCTCAATGAGGGCAGTGATTTTCTCAGAAGCCATGATATGTTACCTCCTAAAATTGTGATTTCAATCAAAAATAGATCAGCGAAAAGCCGATTACTCGGCAGCGGGAGCCTCGGCGGCGTCGACAGAGCCGCCCTTCTGCTCGCAGATGGCCTTGATGACGATGGCCAGGCTGGTGATGGGGGCCAGCATGGTGCCCAGGACCTGAGCCTGGAGGACTTCCTTGCTGGGCAGCTCAGCCAGAGCGTTGATCTCGTCCAGGGACAGGACCTTGCCGTCCATGAAGCCGGACTTGATGGTGAACTTGGCGCCGTTGAACTGCTTGGCGAACTTGGCGATGACACGCATGGGAGCGATGGGATCGCCGTGAGAGAGGGCCATGGAAGTGGTACCGTTGAGGACGGAATCCATCTCCTCCAGACCCACGTTGTTGATGGCGAAGCGGACCAGGGTGTTCTTCACCACGGCGTAGTCCAGCTCGTTCTTGCGGCACTCGGCGCGCAGAGCGGTATCCTCGGCCACGGTGATGCCCTTGTAATCCACCAGCACGCCGCTGGAAGCGCTCTTGAGCTTCTCAGTCAGCTCGGCCACGATGGCCTGCTTCTCACTGAGGACCTTTGCGTTAGGCATTTGGAATTCACCTCCGTTGAATTTGAGTTCAACTTTTCCGATGCAGTCACGCAACAAAAAAGCTGTTTTCGCATTCAAAGCAGCGAAAACAGCACAAAGAAATTCATTCCGTTGTGGCTGCATTCTCGGCAGGACTTATGGCTTTCGCCGCCTGCTGTCTTTGAACACGACTAATATTATATCAGTCCGGACAGGCTTTGTCAAGCAAAACCTGTCCGGAAATGATATATTTTGGGATGCGATTAAACGAGTTTCGCGCCGTTGACCTTGACGCCGGGGCCCATGGTGGAAGCCACCACGCAGCTCTTGATATACTGGCCCTTGGCGGCGGCGGGCTTGGCCTTGACGATGGCGCCCATGAGGGCGTTGAAGTTCTCGGTGAGCTTCTCAGCGCCGAAGGAGACCTTGCCGATGGGGCAGTGGATGATGTTGGTCTTGTCCAGGCGGTACTCCACCTTACCGGCTTTGATCTCGGTGACGGCCTTGGCCACGTCGGGGGTGACGGTGCCGGCCTTGGGGG
>CAUBHZ010000100.1 GCA_958435885.1 uncultured Intestinimonas sp.
GGAGAGGTTGAAGCCCAGGTAGGTGTAGTTGTTGGACTGGTAGGAGAGGACCTTGATGCTGTCGTCGCCCTCCACCTCGCTGAGGTTCAGGGCGGACAGGCTGCACAGGTTGATGTCGCCGGTGCGCAGGGCGGCCAGACGGGCGCTCTCATCGGCCAGGAGGTAGAAGGTGATGCCGTCCAGCTTAGGGGCGCCCTCCTCCCAGTAGTCGGGGTTCTTCACCAGGGTGATGTAGTTGTCCACTACGGACTCCTTATACATGAAGGGGCCGGTGCCGCACATGGTGTCGATGGCGGAGAGGCTGCCGTCGTTGGCCTCCACGACCTCCTTGCAGACGATGGCGCCGTAGGAGGAGGTGAGGTTGGAGAGGAAGGCGGCGTTGGGCTCGGAGAGAGTCATGGTGACGGTGTAGTCGTCGGTGGCCTCAATGGAGGCGATGCCGCCGTAGTAGCTGGCGCTGGAGCCCAGGGCGCCGATGTCGCCGTACTCGGTCTGGCCCAGGACCCGCTGGAAGGAGTAGACCACGTCGTCGGCGGTCATCTCACGGCCGTTGTGGAACTTCACGCCCTGGCGGAGGTGGAAGATGTAGGTCACGTCGTCGGGGATCTCCCAGCTCTCGGCCAGGACGCCCTTGAAGGTCATGTCGGGGTTGAAGTCGATGAGGGTCTCATAGACCTGGTTGAAGACGCGGGTGGCGGCCACGGCGGAGATGGTGTGGGGGTCGAAGCCGGCGGGCCAGGTGTCGGTGCCGTACTTGAGCACCTGCTCCACGGCGGCGGGCTCACCGGTGGCGGCGGTGCCGGTCTCGGCGGGGGCGGGGGTGCTGCTGGTGCCGCCGCTGCAGCCGGCCAGAACGCCCAAGAGCATGGCGCCGGCAAGAGACAGGGACAGCCATTTCTTCACGTTGTTCATGTAATGACCTCTTTTCCTTCATTTTTTGTATTTTACAAGGGAAACGCACATCCCTTGCTCATACCACGGATGGCGGGGTACGGCCCAGCAGGGCGTAGTGGACGGCCCGGCGGAACTCGTTGGAGTTTCCGGGGGGCTCGCCCTGGAGGCGGTAGAACTTGTTGGTGAGGATGACGGCGCCCAGGTCGTGGGTCCGGCTCACCCACAGGCTGGTGCCGGTGAAGCCGGTGTGGCCGCAGCCGTCGGGGTAGGTCACCCCCCGCTCAAAGCCCAGACCCCGGCCGCAGATGTCGGTCTCCATGGCCCGGCGGAACATGGGCTTGTCTGTGGTGAGGAAGAACTGGCCCAGCCGGCTCAAGGCGCCGGCGGTGGCGAAGACCCCGGCGTGACCGCTGGCTCCGTGCCAGTAGTAAAAGGCGTTGCCGTCGTTGCATTCCCCGCGTACCGGCACGCCGTTGGGCCGCCAGCCATCGAAGGTGATGCCCCGTTCAGCGCACATGCGCTGCTCGATCTGGTTGCCGTAGCAGGAGGGGGCGCACACTTCCGGGTCCACCGGGCCGTAGGCCATGTGGGTGATGCCCAGGGGCTCTTTGATGTACTTCTCCAACCCTTCCCGGAGGGTGAGGCCGGTGACATGGGAGAAGACCTGGCTCATGAGCATGAAGTTCAGGTCGCTGTAAGCCATGCCGGTCTCCACCGGGGTGGTAGAGAGGACGTGTTCCAGCACGGTGTAGAAGTCCCGGCCGTCGGCATAGAAGGGGTACCAGGGGACGATGCCGGAGGTGTGGGTCATGACCTGCTCCACCGTCACGGCGGAGAGCCTCTGCCGGGTCACCGGACCGGGGCCGTCCTCGGGCAGGCGGGAGAGGATGAGGTCCTCCGGGGCCAGCCGGCCCTCCTCCATGGCGGAGAGGACCATGGTGGTGCAGATGAGCTTGCTCACCGAGGCCAGATCGAACCAGGTCTCCGGGGTCACATCCCCCACCGCGCACCGGTACAGGGTCTCATTCCCCCGGAAAACCTGACACACCGCCGAGGGGTAGTAGCCCCTGGACCGGTAGTCCTCCAAGATATGGTCGATCACAGAAAAGTCCGTGGTCATCGCCTCCCCATGCCCCATCTCGGGATACAAAAAAGGGCCCTATATTCCAGGTGAACCTCCGTGGCCCGGGAATACACGACCTTGTGCGGAGGGGCGGAGCCCCTCCCAATGTGGCATTGTATTTCTTGAGGACCATGGTAGCATATCCGGAACATAATTTCAAGAAAAAAGCCCGACAGGTTAAAATTTTATTCCCGCTGAAAGGCCCGGATCAGCTCCCGGGTCTGGCGGAGGTTCTCCTGGGTGCGCTCCGGGTCGTGCTTGGCGATGCCCAGGTAGAGGAGGTCCAGGATGAGCAGGCCGGAGGTGCGGGAGGTCATGGCGCCCACCCGGAACTCCCGCTCCTCACCGGGGATGTAGAGGGGGTAGTCGGCCAGGCGGGAGAGGGTGTTGCGGTTGGCCTGGGTGATGGCGATGACCTTGCTCCCCCGCTCCTTGGCCGCCCTGGCGGCCAGCACCGTCTCCAGGGTCTCGCCGGAGTAGCTGATGGCGATGACGATGTCCTCGGGTCCCAGAAGAGAGGCGGTGGCCAGGTTGGTGTGGACGTCGGAGTGGTAGAAGGCGGGGATGCCGATGCGGGAGGACTTGTAGAGGAAGTCCATGGCCAGCAGACCCGAGGCGCCCACCCCGAAAAGGTGGATGCGCCGTCCGGCACAGATCTCCTCCACCGCCTGGGAGAGGACGGCCACGTTGACCATCTGGTAGGTGAGAGAGGTGTTGCGCAGGTGGATCTGTTCGGCCTTGCGGACGATGGTCTCCAGATCGTCGTTGTCCCGGATGGCCGACTGGAAGGCGTCGGGCTCCTCCTGGCCGGAGGTCCGGGCCAGCTCCAGCTTCAGGGCGGTGAAGCCCTTGAAGCCCAGCTTCTGGGACAGGCGCACCACCGCCGCGGGGGAGGTGCCGCACTGGGCGGAGAGCTCCTTGGCGCTCATGTGGATGACCTCCCGGCTGTGGTCCAGCAGGTAGCCGGCCAGCCGGCGCTCGGTCTCGGTGAGGTGATCCAGGGACTCCTTGATAAAATGTGTACAACTCAATGTGGGTCTCCCCCCTTTCTTTTTATCCAGTATAGCAAAAAGCACCGGACAAGTCTATAGGTTTTAAAATTTTGTTTCATCCTCGGGAAAGAGAATGAAATATTGTTGACAACATGGGGGGAGATGGGATAGTCTGAAAAGGAACAGAGTTGGAGGTGGTCCCATGGACAACTATCTGGCCGGTCTGGCCACTGAAGGGGTCAATCCGGAGACACAGCACATCGACGCCTGCACCACGGAGGAGATGGTGGAGCTCATCAACCGCCAGGACGCCCTGGTGGCGGGGGCGGTGGGGGCGGAGCGGCATCACATCGCCCAGGCGGTGGATCTGATTTACGGCTGCTTCCGGCGGGGCGGACGGCTCATCTATCTGGGGGCGGGCACCTCCGGACGGCTGGGGGTGCTGGACGCCTCCGAGTGTGTGCCCACCTTTGGCGTGGACCCGGATATGGTCCAGGGCTATATCGCCGGCGGGGACGTGGCCCTGCGCCATCCGGTGGAGGGCTGTGAGGACAGCGAAGCCGACGGCGTCGCCCTGGTGGACGGGCTGAACGTGGGTCCCGACGACGCGGTGGTGGGTATCACCGCCAGCGGCAGCGCCGCCTATGTCCTGGCCGCCCTCCGGCGGGCAAAGGAGCGGGGTAGCGTCACCATCGGGGTGTGCACCAACGCCGGGTCGAAGCTGGAGGGGCTGTGCGACGTGACCATCGCCCCCTTGGTGGGTCCGGAGGTCATCTCCGGCTCCACCCGCATGAAGTCGGGCACCGCCCAGAAGATGGTGCTCAACATGCTGACCACCTGCTCCATGATCAAGCTGGGCAAGGTCTACGGCAACCTGATGGTAGACCTGAAGGCCAGCAACAAGAAGCTGCGGGACCGGGCTCTGCGGCTCATCATCCACGCCACGGGCCTGGCCCCGGAGAAGGCGGAGGTCTATCTGGAAGGGGCCGGCGGCCATGTGAAGCTGGCCATCCTCATGGCCGAGAGCGGGCTGGACCGGGCGGCGGCCCAGGACCTGCTGGACCGGTGTGAGGGGCGGCTGGCCACGGCCATTGAACAGAGTACGAAGGAGGTATAAGGACCATGCTGGAAGAGATCCGAACAAAAGCGGTCCGCCGGGTGGTGGGGCTCATGTCGGGCACCTCGGTTGACGGCATCGACGCCGCCGTGGTGGAGATCGGCGGCACCGACGAGGCGCCGGAGGTGCGCCTGCTGGCCTTTGAGGACCGGCCCTGGCCGGAGAAGGTGCGGCAGCAGATCTTTCCCCTGTTCCGGCCCGAGACGGCCACGGTGGACAAGATCGGCTACATGAATTTCCTCATGGGGGAGATCTACGCCCAGTCGGTGGCCTCCGTGGTGGAGAAGGCGGGGCTCACCCTGGCCGACATCGACCTCATCGGCTCCCACGGTCAGACCATCTGGCACGCTCCGGAGGTCTGCGACAAGGACGGCTTCCCGGTGATCTTCACCGTGCAGATCGGGGAGGGCTCGGTGATCGCCGCCCGGACGGGTGTGCCCACCGTGTCCGACTTCCGGGTGGCCGACATGGCGGTGGGGGGACAGGGCGCTCCTCTGGTGCCCTTCTCCGAGTACCTCCTCTACCGCCGTCCGGGGACGACCATCCTCCTCCAGAACATCGGCGGCATCGGCAACATGACCGTCCTCCCCGGCGACGAGGGCCCCGAGGCGGTGTACGCCTTCGATACCGGCCCGGGCAATATGATCATCGACGCGGTGGTGAGCGCCCTCACCGGCGGGGAAAAGACCTACGACGCCGGCGGCGCCATGGCCGCGGAGGGCAAGGTGGACGGGGAACTGCTGGCCATGCTCCAGCAGGACCCCTATTACGCCCTGCCCCTGCCCAAGACCACCGGCCGGGAACTCTTCGGTGTGCAGTATGTGGAAAAAATCCTGGACTACCGGCGGGACCACGGCCTGTCCGACGCCGACCTGCTGGCCACCGTCACCGATCTCACCGCCTGGTCCATCGTGGACGCCTACGCCCGGTATGTCCTCCCCAAGCGGCAGGCCACCGAGCTGGTGGTGGGCGGCGGCGGCAGCTACAACGCCACCCTGCTGGGCTTCCTGCGGGAGCGCTTCGCCCCCTACGGCGTGCAGGTCCGCACCCAGGAGGACCTGGGTTGGAGCAGCGACGCCAAGGAGGCGGTGGCCTTCGCCATCATGGCCGACTGCTGCGTCCGCGAAAAGCCCAATGTGCTCCCCAGCGTCACCGGCGCCAGAGCGGCCGCCATCATGGGCAAGATCTCCCTGCCCCCCGTGCGGTAAAGACAGACATAAAAATACCGGCGTCCCACCGAGCCGTGCGGCGGGACGCCGGTATTTTGCCCTTACAGGCGGCGAAGCTCCTCCAGGGTGTCATGGATCACTGACTTGGGTAAGTAGAGCCGGGCAAACCCCAGCAGCTGCTCCAGGGTCAGACTCCGGGCGGCGGGCACCATGGGGTGCTTGAGCAGCTTGCCGAAGCGCCGCTGGAAGACGGCCCGGGAGGCGGGGGTGTCCAGCAGGGTCCCCACCAGGATCTGGTTGTTTTTCAGGTCCAAAATGATCACCTCGGCACATTCTATGCGGCCGGTGGCCGGCGGTTGCGCAGAGGAAGCGGTTATGATACAATAACGGAAAAACGCAGCCGCCTGCCTCTGCCGTCCGTGGAGATGGTGTGCAGTCCAACGTGAAAGGAGCCGGGAAATGGCACGGAAGAAAAAGACAGATCCCTCCGGCGGACCGCGGAGCACCATGGAGGCCCTGCGGGCCAAAAAGGGCGCGGTGGTCGCGGTTTACATCGTCCTGCGTCTGGCGGTCATCCTGGTGCTGATCGCCCAGTTTCTCAAGGGCAATTTTGAAAATGTGTTCCTGTGTATCCTGACCCTTGTGCTGTTCCTGGTGCCCACCTTCATCGAGCGGAAGATCCACGTGGACCTGCCGGACACCCTGGAGATCATCATCATGCTCTTCATCTTCGCCGCGGAGATTTTGGGGGAGATCCAGGCCTACTACATCACCTTCCCCTATTGGGACACCATGCTCCACACCCTCAACGGCTTTTTGTGCGCCGCCATCGGCTTTGCCCTGGTGGACATCCTCAACCGCAGCGAACGCTTTTCCATCCAGCTCTCCCCCATCTTCCTGGCCATCACCGCCTTCTGCTTCTCCATGACCATCGGCGTGCTGTGGGAGTTTTTCGAGTGCACCATGGACCAGTTCTTCTTCCTGGACATGCAGAAGGACACGGTGGTCCACACCATCTCCTCGGTAATGCTGGACCCGGCGGGGGGCAACCACCCCACCGCCATCCGGGACATCACCGACGTCATCGTGGTCACCGCCGACGGCGCCCAGCACCCCCTGGGCCTGGGCGGCTACCTGGACATCGGCATCCTGGACACCATGAAGGACCTCTTCGTCAACTTCATCGGAGCGGTGGTTTTTTCCATCATCGGTTATTTTTATGTCAAATCCCGTGGAAAGGGCCGGTTTGCCCGGCGCTTTATCCCGCAAGTGGTGCGCCCCGAGGAGGAGCAGGCGGAGGAATAATCCGCGCTGTATGGGGCATACTGGGACTGTACCAAACAAAGGAGGTCCTAGTACCATGGAAAACAAGAACACCAATCCCAGCATCGCCTGCACCGTGGCCAGCTGCGCCTACCACTGCAAGGAGAAGAACCACTGCACCCTCAATGAGATCCGGGTGGGCAGCTGCCAGAGCAAGGTCACCGACTGCGGCTCCACCGAGTGCGCCTCCTTCCAGCTGGGCGCCGGCAACTGACCCCGTCACAAAACCATACGATCGGTCGAATGTGTGCCGCGGAGTTTCTC
>CAUBHZ010000101.1 GCA_958435885.1 uncultured Intestinimonas sp.
CAGGCGGAGGGGGCGGACTACCTGGGGGTGGGCGCCATGTTCCCCACCGGCACCAAGACCGACACCGTCCCCACCTCGGCGGACACCTTAAAGGCCATCTGTGCCGCCGTGTCCATCCCCGTGGTGGCCATTGGCGGCGTCAACGCCCGGAATCTGCCCACCCTGGCCGGCACCGGCATCGCCGGGGCCGCCGTGGTGAGCGCCATCTTCTCCCAGGGCGACCTCACCGCCGCCGCCCGCACCCTGCGGACGGTCGCCGACCTGGCCGCCCGCTGACACAAGTTCACCCATCGCGGCGGATCGGGGGCACCACCTTCCGTCGCGTAACAAAACGGCACTGCTGAAAGGAGCATCCTTATGGTCACAGCATTGACGATCGCTGGGAGCGATCCCAGCGGAGGCGCCGGTATCCAGGCAGACATCAAGACCATGACCGTCCACGGCGTGTACGCCATGAGCGCCATCACGGCCCTGACCGCCCAGAACACCACCGGCGTCACAGGCATTCTGGAAGTCCCGCCCGAGTTTCTCGAACAGCAGCTGGAGAGCGTCTTTATCGACATCCCGCCCCAGGCGGTGAAGGTGGGGATGGTCTCCTCCGCCCCCCTCATCCGGGTCATCGCCCGGGTGCTGGCCCAGTACCGGCCCGCCCACGTGGTGGTGGACCCGGTGATGGTGGCCACCAGCGGCGCCCGGCTGCTGTCGGAGGAGGCGGTCTCCACCCTGAAGGGGGAGCTGCTCCCCCTGGCCGAGGTCCTCACCCCCAACATCCCCGAGGCGGAGGTCCTCTCCGGCCGGTCCATCTCCTCCGAATCCGACATGGAGGCGGCCGCCGCGGCCATCGGCTCGGCCTACGGCTGCGCCGTGCTGTGCAAGGGGGGACACCAGGTGAGCACCGCCAACGACTGCCTCTGGCAGCCCTCCGGGATCAGATGGTTCCGGGGCCGGCGCATCGACAACCCCAACACCCACGGCACCGGCTGCACCCTCTCCTCCGCCATCGCCTCCAACCTGGCCAAGGGCAAGGACCTGGAGCAGGCGGTCCGGGAGGCCAAGGGCTACCTCTCCGGCGCCCTGGGGGCCATGCTGGATCTGGGCAGGGGCAGCGGACCCATGAACCACGCCTTCGCGATCTCCGGCGAATACGCCGAACCATTCTGACTGGATACGAAAGGAAGTACATGACCATGGAACGAAACTATGCCACACAGATGGAAGCCGCCCGGAAGGGTATCGTCACCCCGGAGCTGGAGGCGGTGGCCAAAAAGGAGCGGATGACCGTGGAAGAGCTCCTCCCCCTGGTGGCCGCCGGCAAGGTGGTCATCCCCGCCAACCGCCTCCACACCTGTCTGGACCCCCAGGGCGTGGGCTCCATGCTGCGCACCAAGATCAACGTCAACCTGGGCGTCTCCCGGGACTGCAAGGACTACAACGTGGAGATGCAGAAGGTGATGTCCGCCGTGAATATGGGCGCCGAGGCCATCATGGACCTCTCCAGCCACGGCAACACCCAGCCCTTCCGCCGCAAGCTCACCAGTGAGTGCCCCGCCATGATCGGCACCGTGCCGGTGTACGACAGCGTCATCCACTACCAGCGGGACCTGGACACCCTCACCGCCCAGGACTTCATCGACGTCATCCGCCTCCACGCCCAGGACGGGGTGGACTTTGTCACCCTCCACTGCGGCATCACCCGGAAAACCATCGATCAGATCCGCCGCCACAAGCGGAAGATGAACATTGTCTCCCGGGGCGGCTCCCTGGTCTTTGCCTGGATGTGCATGACCGGCGAGGAGAACCCCTTCTACCAGTACTACGACGAGATTCTGGACATCTGCCGGGAATACGATGTGACCATCTCCCTGGGCGACGCCTGCCGGCCCGGCTGCCTGGCCGACGCCACCGACGTGTGCCAGATCGAAGAGCTGGTACGGCTGGGCGAGCTCACCAAGCGGGCCTGGGAGAAGGACGTGCAGGTCATGGTGGAGGGTCCCGGCCACGTGCCCATGGACCAGATCGCCGCCAACATGAAGGTCCAGCAGACCATCTGCATGGGCGCTCCCTTCTATGTGCTGGGTCCCCTGGTCACCGACATCGCCCCCGGCTACGACCACATCACCGCCGCCATCGGCGGAGCCATGGCCGCCATGAACGGCGCCGCCTTCCTGTGCTACGTCACCCCCGCCGAGCACCTGGCCCTCCCCAATCTGGAGGACGTGAAGCAGGGCATCATCGCCTCCAAGATCGCCGCCCACGCCGCCGACATCGCCAAGGGCATCCGAGGCGCCCGGGAGATGGACGACAAAATGGCCGAGGCCCGGCAGAAGCTGGACTGGGAAGCCCAGTGGGCCTGCGCCCTGGACCCGGAGACCGCCAAGGCCATCCGGGCCGACCGCTCCCCCGAGCACGACGACACCTGCTCCATGTGCGGCAAGTTCTGCGCCGTCCGTTCCATGAACAAGGCCCTCAGCGGCGAGCACATCGACATCCTGTAAGCCGGACAGACAAAACGGCCGCGCCTTTGATAAGGCGCGGCCGTTTTTTGGTTTCAGTAGGGCAGGATCAGGGCGGAGAGATTGGAAAAGTCGTTGTCGCCCATGGTGTAGAGCCCGTCGTCGTCGGGAGCCACCATCACCAGGATGCTCTCCACATCCCGATAGTTCACAAGGCCCAGCCGGCTCCGGCACAGCTCCACGATGCCGTTGGCCCAGGCGTTTTCATACTCGGTCTCCAGGCTCGTCCGCTCCTCCGCCGACAGCTCGTCCAGGTCCACCCCGGCGTACTGCTCGGCAAACTGCGTCTGGAAGTCGGCCAGGGCGTCCTCCCGGACCTGGATAAAGAGGTCCATGGGCCGCACCGACACCTCCACGGCGTACCGGGCGTCGTCCAGGGCCACCGCCTTCTGGACGGTGTACTGGGCCTTGGCCGACACCTCGGCCAGCAGGTCCAGGGCGGACTGGCGGGTCTCCTCGGTGAGGAGGCTCTCGTTGAGGTCAAACTGGTAGGCAAAGCGCCGGTACTCCTCGTTCAGGGAGGCCTCATAGGCGTCCTGGGCCTCCCCGTCGGTCAGGTCCACCAGGTCCAGAAAGGCGTTGTCCCAGGTGCCCTTGTAGGTCTCGTCCAGCACCCCCTGCACATAGGCGGTGGCGTCAAAGGCGGTTATGGTCTCCCCCTGACAGGCGGTGAGGGACAGGCTCAGCACCAGGGCCGCCCCGGTAGCGCCCCAGCGGCGGATGGCAGGCCCTCTCACCGGCACAGCTCCGCGATGGCCTGGGTGAAGATCTTGCAGGAGAGGAGGAGATTTTTGATGCTGGCCTGCTCGTCGGCGGCGTGCATCTTGGGATCGAAGCCGGGGAAATCACAGCCGAAGGCCACACCGCCGGGGATGTCGTGGACATAGGTTCCGCCGCCGATGGCGATGGGCTTGGGGTCCTTTACCCCGGTATAGGTGGCGTAGCAGTTCAGCAGGGTCTTGACCAGCGGAGAGTCCGCCTCCACACAGTGGACGGTGGTCATGTCGGGGTCGCCGGTGACGGCGATGCCGTGGGCGGCGAAGCTGGCCTCGCAGGCCTTCTTACAGTTGTCCTCATTGGCGCACAGGGGGAAGCGCACGTCAAACTTGGCGGTGAAACTGGTCTCGGTGAGCTTCATGATGGCCAGGTTCAGGGTGAGGGGACCGGACTCGGCATCTTCCTGGGCGATGCCCAGGGCCTTGCCCCGGTTGTCGCCGAAGGGGAAGAGCTCGTGCATGGCCTTGACGGCCTTGGTGGAGCCGCAGTCGGCCAGCTTCAGGCCGTCCAGGACCTCCAGCAGGGCGGCGATGGCGTTGATACCGTCATCGGGGGAGGCGGCGTGGGCGTTCTTGCCGGCGCAGTGGATGTGGCAGCCGCTGGCGGAGCCGTTGACGGTGAAAACGGCACCGGTACGCTCGGCCACGGAGTCACAGAGGGGCTGGACGTCGGCGGGGAAGACACCCAGCACCATGGCCTCGGCCTCGGGGGGCACCACGTTCTGGCGGAAGCCGCCGGTCATGGCCGCCACCCGGGGCAGGGCAGAGGAGGTCTCCCACTCCGCACCGAAGTCGGGGTGGTAGTGGCCCTTCTCGATGTTGATGACGGGGAAGTCGGCGTCGGGGGTGAAGGCATAGGGGGCGTAGGGCTCCTTGCTGTAGTAGTAGGCGATGTCCTCGGAGCCGCTCTCCTCGTCGGTGCCCAGAATCATCCGCACGTTGGCGGTGAGGGGCAGACCCAGGTCCCGGACGGCCTTCATGGCCAGCAGGGCGCACACCACCGGGCCCTTGTCATCGCTGACGCCCCGGCCGTAGAGCATGCCGTCCTTTTCCACACAGGTGTAGGGATCGGTGGACCAGCCGGAGCCCTCCCCCACCACGTCCAGGTGGCCCAGGATGTGGAGCCGGGTCTCCTTTTCGTTGAGGTCGGCCAGACCCACGTAATGGTCGTAGTCGGTGGTGGTGAAGCCCAGCTCAGCGCAGAGCTTCAGGGCCTCGTCCAGGGCGGCGGCGGGACCGGCGCCGAAGGGCTTGCCGGGCTCGGCCTCCCCCTTCACGCTCTTCACGGCCACCAGCCGGGAGATGGCGGCCACCAGCTCCCGCTCCCGGTCCGGGTCGCTCCAATAGGCTTCGATCTTTTCCTGATACATAGGTGATCCTTCCTTTCCAGCGGAGGGCCTCCCCTCCGTCTGCTGTCTCATTGGGTCTCTTCTCCGTCCTTCCTGGTCAGCTCGTCCAGGTACTTGTAGACCGTGTACCGGCTCACCCCCAGGCGGCGGGAGACGAAGGGCACGCTCTTGCGGTAGGAGAAGGCGTTTTTCTGCTCCAGCATGGCCACCAGCTTGAGCCGGTCGGCCTTGCCCAGGGCGTCCACCGGCTTGCCCAGAGCGGCCAGGCACTCGTCAAAGAGATCGCTGAGGGCACTGTCGCCCCCCTGCCACAGGGCCGTCTTCAGGTCGGCCTCGGCGCTCATCAGATCCACCAGGATGCGGTTGGCGTACACCAGGGAGGTGTAGTCGAAATTGATGCCCAGAGCCAGGTTGTAGTCCTCCCCGATGAGGTGGAAGGTGGAGGACTTGATCTGGGCTCCGGAGGGGGTGGTGGCGTACAGGTTGACCTGGTCGCTGGTCCGGGCCTCCGGCTCCAGCTCCCGGTCGGTGCCCAGGATGTCCAGCGTGGAGCCCACGGTGCGGCCGGAGACGTGGCCGTTGTAGATGCTCAGGATGGGGTGGCTGGGCACCCCCATGTCGTGGACCAGGGTCTCACAGGAGGACCCGAACATCTCGGCGATGCCCCGGGCCGCCCGGTCCAAAAATTCAAAGGCTTCCTCGCGGGTCATGGCGGACCGCCCGCCCTCCTTTCCGCCCCGGCACCGGGGCACGTTCTGCACCAGACATTGGCAGACATTATTTTACCCACAGGCTGTGGAAAATGCAAGGCCTCATCCCAGGGCAAACTGGCAGAGCTTCTTCTCCTCCCCGGGGCGGATCTTGATGGAGCGGATGCGGTTCCCCTCCGGGACGCACAGCCGCAGCTCGGCCAGCTCGGGCGCCTGCTCCAGATCCCCCACCACGAAGAGGAGGACCCGCTTGCCCTGAAAGTGCAGGGACGAGAGATAGTTCTTCAGCGGCCGTCCCACCGTGCCCATATAGACGCTGCCGCCGAAGATGAGCAGGTCATAGCTCTGGGGATCGTAGCTGAGCACCGGGGAGGGGTAGTTGAGGGTGACGGTGTGGCCCGCCCTGGCCAGGGTCCGGGCCAGGGCCCAGGCGATGGCATGGTTCCTGCCCCGGTTGGAGGGCTGGTAGATGAGCAGGACCTTCCGGGCGCCGTAGCCCGCCTGCTTCTCCACCGGCCGCCGGACCAGGTCCCGCCGCCGGGCCGTCCAGTAGAAGACGGCAGAGAGCACCAGACCGCCGCCCAGCAGCGCCAGAAACACGATCAGCCAGGGTTGCATACCGTCTCCTCCTTTCTTTTCCGCGTCCGCTTTGCCCGGTGACCTGGTCCATAGGCCGGAGAGCGCGGTCCTCTATGGACCGCGCTCTCCAACTTCCTCGTCAGTTGAACTTGTAGATCCGCCGGGCCAGGCGGTACAGGCTCACGGAGAGCTTGCGCCCCTGATAGCCCGGGAAATTGCTCACGGCGGAGATGGCCCGGTATTTCATCTTGTGGTAGATGGCCGGGTCCACCGTGCGCAGGTATTCCCACAGCTCGGTCTTCTTCCCCAGAGCGGCAGGAGAGCCGTCAATAAGGAGGAAGATGGAGGAGATGGTCATCATCATGGCCAGATAGTTGAACATATACCGGCTCAGGCGGCGGTGCTGGGCCGCCACCTTCCGGAGGTCGTGGGCCTCGATCATCAGCTTGGTCACCCGGACCTGCTGGTCCACCCGCTTGACCATCACCTGCTCGTTGACGCTCTGGTCAGCCCGGCCGATGAAATAGCGGTAGAAGTCCAGATCCATGTAGTAGAGGGTCTCCACGAAGGGAAGGGGCTGATAGACGAAGATGTTGTCCACATAGAAGGTGTGCTTGGGCAGCTCCAGGCCGCAGTCCCGCAGCAGCTGGGTACGGTAGAACACCGAGTGCATCAGCAGGTACTGGGAGGGCCGGAACCGGCCGATCTCCTCCCAGGTGAAGACCTTCTCACGGGGGAAGACGTTGGCGTAGCGCATGACCTTCTGGGTGTTGTCCTCCACGTGCTCATAGACGTAGTTGCACACCAGCAGGTCCACGGGCTTCTCCATCTGGGAGAACTCCCGCAGCTTGGCAATGACCTTGCGGAGGGCGTCCACGTCGGCCCAGTCGTCGGAGTCCACCACCTTGTAGTAGAGCCCCTGGG
>CAUBHZ010000102.1 GCA_958435885.1 uncultured Intestinimonas sp.
GCATGTTAAGTTTGATCGTTTATTTCTTCTTTCCGCAGCTCTGCCCGCAGGAGGCACAGTCGCCGCTGCAGCTCCCGCCGCAGCAGCTGCACTCGCCACGGAGCTGCCGCCGGATGTGGCGGACCAGGTAGACCGCCGCCCACAGGATAAGCAGGGCCACGGCGGCATAGATGACGTATTTCATAGTCTCTCCTTTCAGCCCAGCAGCAGGCTGCCGATCTGATAGACCAGGAAGGAGCCGATCCAGGCCGCGCACAACTGCCAGCCGATGGAGGCCAGAGTCCACTTCACGGAGTTCATCTCCTTGCGGATGGTGGACACCGCCGCCACGCAGGGGACATAGAGCAGCACGAACACCAGGAAGGCATAGGCGGCCAGGGAGCTCTGGAAGGTCCCGCTCAGGGCGGCGGCGATGGTGGCACCGCTGGCGGTCATGGAGAAGCCGTAGAACATGCTCATGGAGGACACCACCATCTCCTTGGCGATGAGGCCGGAGAGGAGGGCCACCGCCGCCTGCCAGGTGCCGAAGCCCATGGGCTTGAAGAGGGGCGCCAGGAAGGAGCCGATGTGTCCCAGGACGGAGTACTCCGCATCGGACACCATGCCGAAGGCGCCGTTCTCCACGCCGAAGGTCTGCAGGAACCACAGCAGCACACTCATGGCCAGGATCAGGGTGCCCGCCTTGACGAGGAATCCCTTCACCTTCTCCCACACGTGGAGGCTAATGTTCTTCAGGGTGGGCAGCCGGTAGGGGGGCAGCTCCAGCACGAAGGCGGCGGGCTCACCCTTGAACACCAGCTTCTTGAGCAGGATGCCGGAGATGATGGCGAAGATCAGGCCCAGGAAATAGAGGGAAAACACCACCAGTCCGCCGTACCTGGGGAAGAAAGCGGCGGTGAGCAGGCCGTACACTGGCAACCGGGCGGAACAGGACATAAAGGGCACCAGCATGATGGTCATGCGGCGGTCCTTCTCGTTCTCCATGGTGCGGGCGCCCATGACGGCGGGCACGGTGCAGCCGAAGCCCATGAGCATGGGGATGAAGGCCTTACCCGAGAGGCCGAACCGGCGGAGCAGCCGGTCCATGATGAAGGCCGCCCGGGACATATAGCCGGAGTCCTCCAGGAAGGACAGGAAGATAAACAGGATGGCGATCTGGGGCAGGAAGGTAAGTACGCCGCCTACGCCGGCGATGACGCCGTCCACCAGCAGGGCCTCCACCCAGGGAGCGGTGCCGGCCACGGCCAGGACCCCGCGGACCCACTGGGCAAAGCAGTCGCTGATGAGGAAGTCCACCCCGTCGGACAGGATCTGTCCGGGCCCGAAGGTGAGGGCGAACATGGCCAGCATCATCAGCAGGAAGACGGGGATGGCCAGGAACTTGTGGGTGACGATGGAGTCGATCTTGTCGGAGAGGGTCAGGGCGTCGTGGGGCTGGCCCTTCACCACCGCCGCGCTCACCACCTTCTGGATGAACTGATACCGGCTGTCGGCGATGAGGGTCTCCCGGTCGCCCAGGACATAGGCGCTCTCATAGTCCCGGCAGATGGCCTCTAGCTTTTCCTTGGTCCTGCCGTCCAGGCCCAGGGCCTTCTCCACCAGGGAATCTCCCTCGATGAGCTTGATGGAGGCCCAGTGGGCGGGCAGGCCCACCTCGTAGGCCTTGTCGTGGATGAGCTCACCCACCTGGTGGTGGATGCGGTGGGTGTAGTCGTCGTAGAGGGTGTCGGGCTCCACCGTCACGCCGATGTGCATCTGCCGGTGGGCCACCCGGAGCATCTCCTCCACGTTCTTCCCCGACCGGGCGGTGATGGGGATCACCGGCACCCCCAGCTGCTGGGAGAGCTTCTCCACGTCGATGCGGTCGCCGCGCTTCTCCACCTCGTCCATGAAGTTGAGGGCGATGACCATGGGCCGCTCCAGCTCCAGGAGCTGGGCGGTGAGATAGAGGTTGCGCTCGATGTTGGTGGCGTCGATGATGTCGATGATGGCGTCGGGGTGCTCTCCCACGATGAAGTCCCGGGCCACGATCTCCTCCATGGAGTAGGGGGAGAGGGAGTAGATGCCCGGCAGGTCCACGATGGTCACCGACTTGCCGTCCACCGAGGCCTTGCCCTCCTTCTTCTCCACCGTCACGCCGGGCCAGTTGCCCACGTACTGGTTGGAGCCGGTGAGGGCGTTGAAAAGCGTGGTCTTGCCGCAGTTGGGGTTGCCCACCAGGGCCAGCTTCATCTCACGGGTGTCGTGGCTGGCGTAGTCGGGCACACCGCCGTGGTACTCCTTCTCATGGGCGTGGTCGGCCTCCATCTTCTCCCGGGTGGCCGCGTCCGGCGCCTTCTGCACCGCCTGCCGCCGCCGGCTGCGCTCCTGCCGCCGGGCGTTGGCCTCCTCCTCGCTGGTGGTCACCGCGATCTGGGCTGCGTCCTCCTTCCGGAGGGAGAGCTCGTAGCCCCGGATGTTCACCTCGATGGGGTCGCCGAAGGGCGCCACCTTCCGTACCGTCACCGTGGTGCCGGGGGTGAGCCCCATATCCACCAGCCGGCGCTTCACCGGCCCCTTGTCACTGCCTACCTTGAGGATGACCGCGCTGTGACCCGGTTCCAGGTCCATCAGCGTGCCTGCCTTGTTCAACGTCTCTGACGCCATCGCTTACTCCTTGCCTCCGCTGTCCTCCGGAGACAATATTTCTCCTCCGAAGGATTAGTCTTGTCAAACTTTTTCCGCTCTTTATAGTACTACGTCCCCCGGGGGAAGGCAAGTCCAAATATCGCCCCCTAAAATGGTAGGTTTTGTTCACTTGGCACAACTTTTTACCATAATTTATGTCAACTAATCTTTTCCTCTTTTCTTGACGAAAGCAGCCGGGTTGGATAAAATAAAACAGAAATCCACCCCAAGGAGGGACGCCATGAAAAAGCCGCTCACCACCCTGCTGACGGTCCTGGCCCTGCTGTACGCCCTGACCCTCACCGCCCTTGCCGCCAGTCCCAACGGGACCCTCTCCGTACAGCTCTACAGCTGGAACCAGCGCACCTACACACCGGCCTCCGCAGAAGTGGTGAAGCTCACCCTCAACGGCGACCCCCTGACCGGCGACGTCCCCGCCATGATCCGGGACGGCCGGACCCTGGTCCCCATCCGCCTGGTGGGCGAGGCCCTCCAGGCCCAGGTCCTCTGGGTCCAGCAGACGGGACAGGTCATCCTCACCAAGGGCGAGGATGTCATCGTCCTCACCCTGGACAGCGCCACCGCCATCGTCAACGGCGTGTCCACCCCCCTGCCCGACGGCGTCCCCGCCCAGGTGGTGGCCTACGACGGCGCCGACCGCACCATGATCCCCCTGCGCTTCGTCTCCGAGACCCTGGGCGCCCAGGTGGACTGGGACCAGACCACCTACACCGCCCACCTGACGGCCCAGCTGGCCGAGACCGCCCCTGAGACCCCCACCCAGGAGCCCGAGACGCCGGTCCAGGAGCCGGAGGTCCCCGTTCCCGGTGAGGACATCGCCCGGATCACCGGTATGAGCTGGAGCGGCGGCACCCTCACCATCACCACTGACCGGGCGCCCAGCTGCAAGGTCACCGACCTGGGCGACCGGGTGGCCATCGACTTCCTGAACACCGCCCTGTCGGAGGACTTTACCGGCACCACCGCCAGCGACGCCTACCTCTCCGACGTGCGCTGGGCCCAGCACGGCGCCGACTTCTACCCCGGCAGCGACTACACGGTGCGCTTTGTGCTGGACCTGACCGCCGGCGCCACCGCTGCCGGCAACCTGACCATCACCACCACCCTCACCGGCGTCAGCGTTACCACCCACGGCGCTCCCCAGGTCACCCCCACCGTCTCCATCGTCCCCCAGGACTACACCATCGTCATCGATCCCGGCCACGGCGGGGATCGGCCCGGCGCCTGCTATGAGGGCATCATGGAGAAGGACATCGACCTGGACGTCTCCCTGAAGCTGGTCTCCATCCTCCAGAATCAGGGTTTTCAGGTCATCATGACCCGCTCCACCGACGTGGAGGTGGGCCTCTACGAGCGGGCCGACCTGGCCAACGCCGCCGGGGCCGACGTCTTTGTCTCCCTCCACTCCAACGCCGCGGAGAACCGGTCCGACTACCAGGGCATCTATACATACTACCACCCCTCCAGCAACCGGGGCGCCCGGCTGGCCCAGGCCATCCAGACCCCCCTGTGTCAGATCACCGGCGGCACCGACCGGGGCATCAAGGACGCCGACTTTGTGGTGCTGCGGGAGACCGATATGTGCGCGGTGCTGGTGGAGATGGGCTTCATGACCAACCACGAGGAGCTCATGCGTCTGGTGGACGACGACTATCAGCAGCTGCTGGCCCAGGGCATCGCCCGGGGCATCGTGGACTATCTGACCGCGGAGGCCCAGGCAGCGGTCACCTGACTTTCTCCCCCAAAAACGAAACAAGCGTGGACGCTCTGCGTCCACGCTTGTTTTTTGCTTTCGTCAGGGCAGGAGCCAGGCCACCACGCCCAGCACCGCCAGGCCGATCACATTGGCCAGGGTGAAGATCCCCAGGTACCGCAGGGGCTTGGCCCCCTCGGTGCGGATGTAGAGCTTGAAGGAGATGAGGCTGGCCAGTGAGGCGATGAGGGTGCCCAGACCGCCCACGTTGGTGCCCACCAGCAGGCCCTTCCAGTCCTCGGTGAAGGTGGAGAGGAGCACGGCGGCGGGCACGTTGCTGATGACCTGGCTGGCCAGGGCGGAGGTGACCACGGTGTTCCAGTCCATGAGGCCGGTGAGGAAGGTCCGCACCGCCCCGATCCGGCCCAGATTGCCGGAGAAGACGAAGAAGCACACGAAGGTGCACAGCAGGGCGTAGTCCACCCGGGGGAAGAGGTGACGGGCGAAGAGGGCCGCCGCCAAGATGACCACCGCCAGCAGTGCGGGCCAGGGCAGCACGTGGAAGACGGAGAAGAGGCACAGGACGAAGAGGAGGAGCATCAGCTTGAGCTGCCCCGGCTTGCCGATGCCGCCGGCGTCCTTGAAGTCCACCCGGATGATGTCCCCGCTGGTGGTGCCGGCGGCCAGCACCAGGCACACCAGGCTCACCGCCGTCAGGGGCAGGACGGAGGCGAAGAAGGCGCCCATGGGGATGCCGAAGCGGGAACAGAGGAAAAGGTTCTGGGGGTTGCCCACCGGCATGGCCATACTGCCCAGGTTGGCAGCCACGGTCTGGAGGGTGACGATGTAGGGGAGCTGGGCCTGCCGGCCGGTGAGCTCCAGCACCAGCACGGCGAAGGGCACAAAGGTGATAAGGGAGACGTCATTGGTGATGAGCATGGAGCTGAAGAAGGGCAGCAGCACCAGGGCCAGGGCCAGGAAGCGGAACCGCTTCTCACCGGCCAGGAGCCGCCGGGCCAGCAGGTCGAAGAGGCCGCAGTCCTGGAGCCCGGCCACTACCAGCATGAGGCAGAAGAGGAGGGCCAGTACCCGGTAGTCCACATAGTCGGCATAGCCGCCGTCAGGGGGTACCAGGAACATGGAGACCACCGCGCACAGGAAGGCGATGCACAGCACCGCTTCCTTTTTGACAAATGCCTTCACTTGGTCTCTGCCCCCTTAGAAGAGACCGGTGATAACGCCGTTTTCGTCCACGTCGATATTCTCGGCGGCGGGGACCTTGGGCAGGCCGGGCATGGTCATGATGTCGCCGGTGAGCACCACCACGAAGCCGGCGCCGGCGGAGACCTTCACCTTCTGCACCTTGATGCGGAAGCCGGTGGGGGCGCCCAGCTTGCCGGCGTCGTCGGAGAGGGAGTACTGGGTCTTGGCCATGCACACGGGGAGACCGCCATAGCCCAGCTCGGTGAGCCGCTGGAGCTCCTTGGCGGCGGCGGGGGCGTAGTCCACCCCGTCGGCACCGTAGACCTTCTTCGCCACAGCCTCGATCTTCTCGGTGAGGGGTGCGTCGCTCTCATAGGCAAAGTGGAAATCCGGCTTCTCCTCGTCGATGATGCGCAGGACCTCCCGGGCCAGCTCCTCGCCGCCGGCGCCGCCCTTGCCCCACACCTGGCTCAGGGCCACCCGGACGCCGTACTTCTGGCAGGCGGTCCGGATCATGGCGATCTCGGCCTCGGTGTCGCTGTCGAACTGGTTGATGGCCACCACGGCGGGCAGACCATACACCTTGGTGATGTTCTCCACGTGCTTGAGGAGGTTGGGCAGACCCTGCTCCAGGGCGGGGAGGTTCTCCTTGCCCAGGTCGGCCTTGGGGCAGCCGCCGTGGTGCTTCAGGGCCCGGACGGTGGCCACGATGACCACCGCGTCGGGGGTGAGGCCCGCCGCCCGGCACTTGATGTCCAAAAACTTCTCAGCCCCCAGGTCGGCGCCGAAGCCGGCCTCGGTGACCACATAGTCGCCCAGCTTCAGGGCGGTGTCGGTGGCGGACACGGAGTTGCAGCCGTGGGCGATGTTGGCGAAGGGACCGCCGTGGATGAAGGCGGGGGTGTGCTCCAGGGTCTGGACCAGGTTGGGGTGGATGGCGTCCTTCAGCAGGGCAGTCATGGCACCCTGGGCCTTCAGGTCGGAGCAGTACACCGGGTCGCCGGAGCGGTTGTAGGCCACCACCATGCGGCCCAGCCGGGCCTTCAGGTCCATGAGATCGGAGGCCAGGCAGAGGACCGCCATGATCTCACTGGCCACGGTGATGTCAAAGCCGTCCTCCCGGGGGACGCCGTTGACCTTGCCGCCCAGGCCGCACACGATGTTGCGCAGCTGACGGTCGTTCATGTCCACGCACCGCTTCCAGGTGATGCGGCGGACGTCGATGTCCAG